>JAZRME010000201.1:0-6117 GCA_045647325.1 Acutalibacteraceae bacterium
GTAATTGCTTTTTATTGCTTGTCACTTTGTTCTTTTGCTGTTGAAGAAAGCTATCCTTGTTATTATATTGACAGCATCAATGGTGATGACTCCAACAGTGGAACAAGTGAAATTTCACCATGGAAAACAATTTATAATCACGAATATGTTTTTGTGCCGGGCACAAAGGTGCTTTTTAAATGCGGCGGTGCTTATGAATTCACCGACATTACCTTAACTGTTGAAGGAACAAAAGAAAATCCTATTATTATTTCTTCTTATGGTGAAGGTGACAGACCTCTTCTTTATGCTCAGGGCAAAAATAATGTGCTTAATCTTTTTGATTGCTCTTATGTAACAGTTTCTGATGTTCAGATAACAGCCCCTGACGGTGGCGGAATCTGGATAAATACATATAACAAATCAAGTGAAGGCATTATCATTGATAACGTTAAATTCTTTGGTATTCAGAATTATGAGGTAAATTATCGTGATGATCTTTCCCGTGGTCCTGCTTACGGAAGAACCTGCATTATGATTAAAGGACTTTACACAAATTCTGTTTATCCTGTTAATAATGTTACAATCTCAAACTGTGAAATGACCGATTGCGCCAACGGAATAAGCGCATGGGGTCAGTGTAAATACAGCCCTGACCAGGTTGAAGATATTGAACCTGTTTTTAATAAGGGTCTGTTGATTGAAAATTGCTATTTTGCCGATATGGATGCTGAAGCAATTATTGTAGGCATCAATGACGGCGCAATTGTGCGCAACTGCGTGAGCAAAAGATGTTGCCTTGGCGCAGATGAGCCTGATGAAAACGGAGATGTTAAATATTTCACCGCTGCTATGTGGTATTGGGGCAGCATTAACTGCGTGATTGAGCATTGTGAAATTTCTGATCAGAAAAATTACGGTGACGGAATGACAGTTGACTTTGACTCTTACACAAATAACTGCACTTATCAGTATGTTTATTCTCATGACAATGTGCGTTTTGTGATGAATAATGCAAAAAAAGTTGTTCAAAGAGAAAACACTGTCAGATATTGCCTTTCTGTTAATGACGGAATAGGCTCAAACAGAGTCGCAAGCGGAACAGGTGAAGAAGGTTTTAATTTTTATAACAACACTGTTGTAAACTGTGGACATTTTGATTATTCAGCTTTAAGAAACAGCTATGTTGCTAATAATATCATTATGCCAAGAGTAGGTTATAAAGTGCGCTGTGATTGGAAAACAGCAACAACAGGCAACAATACTTTTGAAAATAACTGTTATTATAACGCTATAAACCCTGTTTGTGACCTTCTTTCAATGAACGAAAATCCCTGCTTTGCCGGTAGCGATTACACAAAGGCAGAGAGCTTTAAGTTAGCAAAAAATTCACCCCTTATCGGAGAGGGCTCTGATATTATTGACGGTCTTACAAAAGACTTTTTCGGGGAGACTATAATGAGCAACAATATCGGCTGCTACGGCGGAACAGGTGTTGATGTAAAGGGTGAAAAATCAAACTTTTTTGAAGAAGCAATAAACATAGTTAATGTACTTTTTAAAATTCTTATAAGAGACATAAAAGAAATAATAAGTGAATTATAATTTTTTACCGTTCCGTTAAATCGGGACGGTAATTTTTTTATAATTTGTTTACAAATAGATATTGTTTTTTCATTGACAATAACTCGGTAGAATGATATACTTTTATACTGAATAATAATGAAACTGGGTAGGTGTCTTTTATGAAAAGATATATTGCAATTTTAATCTCTATGATTATGGTTATGCTGACTTTTTCAGCCTGTGGTGACGCAGTTATTGTTGATAAAGACGGCAACGAGCATGTGGCTATTACAAAAAAAGGCGGCGACTTCGCTCAGGATAAATACGGCAACCTTCTTGAAGAGGTAACAAACTCAGAGGGTGAAAAGGTTACACAGCCTTTTAACTTCCCTGATCTTTATATTAGAGATAATAACACAATCGAAAACGCTTATTTTGTTATAGATGTTCCTAATAACTGGAATTATAACGAAAACACCAACGCTTTCAGAATTCAGCACTCAGCTAAATGCGCTGACGAAGGCAATGCTATGTGTGAGCTCTCTTTTGAATCATCAACAACAGGTGATGTTGAGGTTATTTTTGATAACGCTTACGCAAAAGAGCTTCATCTTCAGATGCTTCAGCCTGAATTTGTGACTGATGTTAAAAAATATGAAACAACTCTTTTTGATAAAGAAGTAACAGCATACAGCTGTAAATATGCTTCAGGTTCAACAATTTATTATTATGCATTTTCTCATGCTTACGCTGCTATAGGTCTTAAGCTTATTGTCGGTGATGAGTGTGCTGATAAGATTTTGCCTGAAAAGTTTATCAGTGAAAATGTTACTCTTAAAGTTTTTGAATAAGAAAGGGGATAATTATGCTTTTTTCACAGGATATAGGTATTGATTTAGGCACAGCGAATGTTCTTGTTTTTGTTAAAGGTAAAGGAATTATAATAAGAGAACCGTCTGTTGTTGCTGTTGATCAGAGATTTAATCCCCCAAGGGTTGTTGCTGTCGGCACTCAGGCTAAAGAGATGATAGGCAGAACCCCCGGCTCAATTGTCGCTCTTCACCCTATTCAGAACGGTGTTATTGCTGTCTTTGTCGCAACAGCTGAAATGCTTCGCAGATTTATTAAAAGAGCTATCAATAACTCTCCTTTTAACAGAGCGAGGGTTATGGTAAGTGTGCCTTCAGGTGTTACCGAGTTTGAAAGACGAGCTGTTAACGATGCCGTTAAATCTGCAGGTGCAAAATATATCAGTATTATCGAAGCTCCTCTTGCTTCAGCTATAGGTGCAGGTCTTCCTATAACAAGCGCAACAGGCAGTATGGTTGTTGATATCGGCGGCGGAACAAGTGAAGTTGCTGTTATCGCTCTTAAAGATATTGTTACATCTCTCTCAATCAAAACAGCCGGTGACGATATGGATGAAGCTATTATCAGCTTTGTTAAGAAAAAATACGGTCTTCTCATAGGTGAAAGAACTGCTGAAGATATTAAAATCAAACTTGGTTCAGCTTATTTTTATGACGGTGAAGGAGCTATGGACGTCAAAGGAAGAAACCTTGTTGACGGTCTTCCTCTTAATGTTGAAATTTCATCAGAAGAAGTGCGTGATGCTCTTTCTGACTCAGTTAAACAAATTGTTGACGCTGTAAGAACTGCTCTTGAAAATACACCGCCTGAATTAGCAGCAGATATTATGGATAACGGAATAACTCTCACCGGTGGCGGAGCTTTGCTCAGAGGTCTCGATAAACTTATTGAAGAAGAACTCAATATTCCCGTTGAAGTTGCCGATACTCCCATTGACTGCGCAGCTGACGGCATAGGTGTATGCCTTGAAAAGAAACTTTAATTTTAAAAAATATTTTTAAGAAAGGGGATTGTCGTGAAAGGTTTTTATAAAAGCAAGTCATTTAAAATTTTTGTGATAATAATTGCTGCTATGATTATCGGCTCAGTTATCGCAAGTGTTACTCATTGGCATAATAATCCTCTTTCATCAGCTCTTTCAACATTGACTTATCCGCTTCAGAAGGTTTCTTCGGTGGTGAGCAATCATATAGATTCATTTTGTGACAGCTTCCGTTCATCATCAACTCTTCAACAAGAGAACGCAAAGCTTAAACAGCAGATTGCCGATTATCAGTATGAACTTGCTGATTATGAAAACACAAAAAAGACCTTAAAAATTTATGAAGAATTTTTAGGCGTAAAAGAGGAACATCCCGATTATATTTTTGAAAATGCATCTGTGCTTTCCCGTGACAGCGTTGATGTTTTCGGTTCATTTATTCTCGATAAAGGCTCAACAAAAGGTATTGAAGTCAATGACCCGGTAATTTTCGGAAAAAACCTTGTAGGCATTGTCACAAGTGTTAACCCGACTAACTGCACAGTCAAAACTCTCGCAAACCCTGATGTCAGCGTAGCTGTTTATGAAGCAAGAAGCAGCGAGGTCGGTTACATAACAGGTTTTGAAGACGGTATTGACACAACTGTTTATCAGTTGCCCGGTTTGTCTAAAGACAGCAATATTGCCTCAGGCGGTGTTGTTTATACCACAGGTATCGGCGGAATTTACCCCAAAGACCTTATTGCAGGAACTGTTAAAGAAATAAGAAAATCAAAAAGTGATATATCTTATTATGCTATTATTGAATCTAATGTTGATTTTTCTGAATTGACAGAGGTTTTTATAATAACTGATTTTGAAGGTCAGGGAATAAAAGAAAGCCTTTTACAGTAAAAACGGAGGAAAGTATGGAAAACGGCACCATTTCAGCTGAAAAAAAAATAATCCGTAACCGTCGTATTATTTTTGCGGCGTTGGTGCTTGTTGTCTTTTTTATCTGGAATACACAGGGAATTATTCCTAAACCATGGGGAATTCCTTCAATGATTATGGTTCCTTTTGTTATAAGCATCGGTATGTTTGAAAGAGAATACGCAGGTATGTTTTACGGATTGTTTGCAGGTCTGCTTTTAGACACTTTTTCTTCACAGACGGTGTTTTTTCATTCAATTATGCTTATGGCGGCAGGTTATATTTCAGGGGTTCTGATAACAAGACTTATGAGAAACAACCTTAAAACCTGTCTTTTGATGAATATTGTTTTTCTTTTTATCTACAACACAGCTTTTTATCTTTTTAATTATCATTATTCTTCTCAGGAAGGTATCAATTATCTTTATTCAGACGTTTATATAGCGAGTATATTTTATACCGTTGTTTTTGTTCCTCTTATTTATTGGATTGTGAGAACAGTATTTAAAAAATCAAACGAAAGTCGGTGAAAAAATGAAAATCAGAAAAAATAAAAATAAAAGAAGTTTTATTTTTTCTTCTTTTCTTTGCGGCTTTTTAATGTTTTTTGGTATCTTTTCGGGTATAGGTACTGATGATGATCCTCAGGAATATTTTGACGCAGGCAGCGCCAAAATCAAAATAACAAGAATAAAAGACAGAAAAAGCAGTGAAAAAACAGGCAGACAATATACTACTGTTTTTCTTATTGTTGCTATTTTTATAGGCTTTGTTGCGTTGCTTTTTAATATGCAGATTATCAACGGTGAGCAATATGCCCTTGAAGGTTCAGCGTCTGTGTCTGTGAGCAATGTTGAAGCCACAAGAGGCGAAATTCTTGACAGAAACGGCAAAATTCTTGTGGGCAACCGTCAGGGTAACGCAATTATTTTTGACGCTACAAAATTTCCTTCTTATCAACAGCAGGAAGAAAGAAATAAAATTATTCTTTCTTTAATCCGCCTTTTTGACAGCAATAATGCGGTATGGATAAACGAATTTCCTATTTATATAAATATTGACGGTGAGTATGAGTTTGTTCCCGACAGCGAGTATGAAATCAAAAAAATGCTTGGCGAGGATATGCTTGATCTCAACCGTTATGCAACAGCTCAGGATTGTATGAATCAGCTTATTGAAAAATATAAGCTTGAGAGCTATTCAAAAAAAGATGCTCTTGATATTGCAACTGTCTGTTATCAGATGAAGCTGAATGTTTTTAACTCAGCCAATCCTTATAAATTTGCCGAAGATGTTGACCCGCTGATCGTGTCTTATATAAAAGAGTTAGGCTCTGTTTATAAAGGCGTTGATGTTGAGATTGAAACTTACCGTGAATATCTCGACGGAACACTTGCCCCTCATATTATAGGTATGGTGGGTGCGCTTGACGCTGAAGAATATGCTGAGCTCAAAGAAAAGGGCTACGCTATGAACGATGTTGTAGGAAAAAGCGGCATCGAACAGATTATGGAAGATTATCTCAGAGGTGAAGACGGTGAAAAAACCGTTACAATAAACTCTGACGGAACTGTTAAAACTGAATTCAGCAAAGAGGTGCAGAACGGCAACAGCGTTGTGCTAACTCTTGACGCATCTTTACAAAAAGTCGCTCAGGATGCTCTTAAAGAAAAATGTGATTCTGTAGTTTCTCCTGTTCCTCACGGAGGAGCAGTTGTTGCTTTGAATTGTAATACAGGCGAGGTTCTTGCTATGGCAACATACCCGTCTTATGATATCACAACTTATACAGATGATTATTCAACTCT
>JAZRME010000202.1:0-4251 GCA_045647325.1 Acutalibacteraceae bacterium
TATATCTTGTTCTGCCGATATGCGGCGCCAGATTAACAGCTTTATATGTCGGAATATATTTGTGACCGCAATTTTTGCACTTATAATATCCTGCAATCTGTTCGATTTTTATAGTAAAACCAAAACCGATCATCGCAGGGATAAAACCGGAAAGAGTAATAACAACTCTCAGCCATTCCTCTGCTTGTATAAAAGAAGCTACAAATACAGGCACAAGCAAAATAATCATAGAAAAAATGCCGATAACCCATTCAAGTGTCAATAATCTTTTATCGTTTTCTTCTTTTTGTTTTACCATTTCAATAAGTTTGTTTTCTAATTCCTGATTATATTTTTCCACAGCGACAACCTCCCCACTTAATAAATCATTGACTGTGATTTTTAAAATATCACACAACTCAAGCATAATAGATGAGTCGGGCAAAGCTTTGCCACGCTCCCATTTTGAAACAGCTCTGTCGGTGATATTCAGCTTCTCTGCGAGTTGCATTTGTGTTAAGTGATTGATTTTTCTGCGTTCAGCGATAAATCTTCCGATTTTTTGTTGATCCATACCGAGCCTCCTTTCACTGTAAGTATAGCAGGTTTTATTTATAAAAGACACATACCGTTGGTTGAGTGGGGATATTTCAACCATTGGCAACAGTGGAATTACTGCATTTAAGTATAATAGAAATAAAAATTAAAATCAAGAGTGACTTAAGAGTCTGTTTATTGATTTTGCTTTATACATGGTGTATAATTTTATCAAGAATTGTTTATGGTAATTTCAGCAATAAAAGGATGAAAAGAGCTATGAAACCTGTTAAATTTTATCTTCTGACAGATACACATTATTTTGAAAATAAATTGGGCGCTGAAGGAAAAGCTTTTGAAAACTATATGATGACAGAGCAGTTTTTTATGAAAGAGAGCAGCGCTGTTATAAAATCTACCTTTGCGCGTATCGCTGAAGACAAAGAAACAGATGTAGTTATTATTCCCGGTGATCTGACAAAAAACGGAGAAAAAGAAAGCCATATCAGTTTTATCAAAGAGCTTTATAAACTCAAAGAAAGCGGCAAAAAGATTTTTGTTATAACAGCCGGTCACGATTATGGTGATGACGCTTTTGCTTTTAAAAACGATGAGCGAATTCAGGTGGAGGGCGCAGATTTCAACGATTTTTGTGATATGTATAATGATTTTGGCTATGGTGATGCAATCGCTGTTGATGGGCCGACTCATTCTTATGTGGCTGAAGTTACACAAGGGGTAAGAATGGTTGCGATTTGCTGTGATAGTTTTAATCAGCCAAAAGGTGAAATTGATGACAGGCTTATGTTGTGGATTAAAGAGCAGCTTGATAAGGCAAAAAATGATAACTGTTCGGTTTTTGCAATATGTCATTATCCGATTATTCCTTCAGCGCCGGTGTTTGAATTAGTCGGCGATGCAAAAGTGAAAAATTGGAAAAAAGTTGCCTCTTTTTTGGCAGATAACGGGGTCGAGCTTGTTTTTACAGGTCATATGCATATTCAGAGCATAAATGAGTTTTATTCTCAGAGGGGGAACAGGCTGATTGATGTTTGCACATCGTGTCTTGTGGGCAGCCCTGCAAAATACAGAAAAATTACAATAACCGAAAGTGATGCTGTCAGAATTGAAACATTGGATGTTGAGGATTTTGGATGGGATATGAACGGTCTCAATGTGCAGCAATATTTTTACAGACAGTTTTATAATTCGATTATTAACCGTGTAAGTCGTATTTTTGACGGTGGGGAAGGTGTCATCAGACTTCTTAAAGGTTTTGGAAAAAAACTGTTTAACAAAATCACCATTGGTGCATTGGGTCGGTTACTTTTTATAAAAACAGATAAATCAATTAAAAATAAAAAATTGTCAGAGGTTGTCGGAGAGATCGGGGTAGCGATTTTTTCAGGCGACGGTGTTTATGTTAAGGGCAATCCGGTTTGTGATGCTGTTTCAACTGCGTTAGATCGCTTTTCGTTTGTGGTTAAAAAAATCGAACCGAAGCTTGAAAAAGACGGTGTTAAGGTTGATTTAAAAAGTATGCTTCTCAACACAATAGGAAATAACAAAGGCTTTTCTGATAATAATGCAGAATTCAGCCTGACAAAAACTGATGATTAAAAGATTAAATAAGTAAAACCCGACAACCTTCTGTTGAAGATTGTCGGATTTTTTTTGGCCCGCCCGAAGGGATTCGAACCCCCGGCCTTCAGAATCGGAGTCTGACGCACTATCCGACTGTGCTACGGGCGGATTATTTTTTTGTTTTTTTAGTTGGCTTTATATATTCGCCATAGATATTATTTTTTGGTTGAGAATCAGACATAAAGATAAAAAGCAGAGCAAGAACACCAAGCACGGGGATGAGGATAGCCAAAGAGAAAGTTCCTTTGATGCCAGTGTCGTGCATTCGTCTGAACCAGAGAGCAAGTCTGGCTGAAAAAGTCACTAATAAATAAAGTGTTGCCACTGCGCCCCAAAAAATAATCATATCTTTAAAAATAATAGCAAGAAGGGCGATTACAGACCAGATAATAATATCTATGCAGGAACTTTTCCAGAAGTCCGTTTTTGTCTGACGGGTGGAAAAATCCCTGTCTCTTTCAAACATTTCAAAATAAGCTTTAAACATATTTTCACCTCAGTACAACAAAAAGAATAATATCATATATTGAGTTTTTTTTCAATAGTGATTTATAGTGTTGAAAATTGTTTTGGTTTATGATAAAATAAAATGTATTTTTATTGCAATTTTTCTATGGAGGCGAAACAATGAAATACGTAGTAGTCTTATATGACGGAATGGCAGATTATCCCGTTGATGCTCTTGGCGGTAAAACACCTATGATGGTGGCAAATAAGCCGATTTTTGATAGTATGGCATCTAAAGGTGAGGTTGGTCTTGTGCGCACTATCGGTGAGGGGCTGAAACCCGGCAGTGAAATCGGCAACCTTACAGTAATGGGATATGACCCCAAGATTTATTATACAGGTCGTTCCCCTCTTGAGGCTATCAGCATCGGCGTTAAAATGGCTGATGATGATATTGCTCTTCGTTGCAATCTTGTGACTGTTTCTGATGAAGAAAATTATGATGACAAAACAATGGTTGATTACTCTGCAGGTGACATTTCAAGCGAAGAAGCTGCGCAGATTATTGAAACAATTCAGTCTGTTTTTGGCGGTGGTGAGTTTGATTTTTACAGTGGCGTAAGCTATCGTCATTGTCTTATTCACCATAAGGGAACAACTGACCTTGGTTCGATGACTCCACCTCATGATATTTCTGATAAGGTGGTAGGCCCCTATCTTTCAAAAAGCGAAAATGCACAGAAGCTTATTGATATAATGAAAAAGAGCTACGATGTGCTTAAAGATCATCCGGTCAACAAAGCCCGTGTTGCAAAAGGTAAGCGCCCTGCAAACTCTGTCTGGTTCTGGGGCGAGGGAACAAAACCGATGCTTACACCGTTTGAAGAGCTTTATGGTGTTAAGGGAACTGTTATTTCTGCTGTTGACCTTCTCAAAGGTATCGGTCAGGCTGCTGATATGCAGACCCCTGATGTTGAGGGCGCAACAGGTTACATTGACACTAACTTTGAGGGTAAGGCTGAGGCTGCTGTTAAAGCGCTTAAAACAGATTGTGATTTTGCTTATGTTCATCTTGAGGCTCCTGATGAATGCGGTCACCGCTTCGAGCCTGAAAACAAAGTGAAGTCCATTGAATATATTGATACCCGTGTGTTACCTATCATTCTCAAAGGCCTGGAAGAAATCGGTGAGGATTATAAAATTATGATTCTTCCTGATCATCCCACACCTTTAAGCACAAAAACCCACGCATCTGACCCTGTGCCCTATATGATTTATCATAAGTCTAAAGAAAAAGACAGCGGAGTTTCTTCAATTAACGAAGAAACTGCAAAAGCAACAGGTGTTTATCTTGATGCAGGTTATGAACTGATGAGTAAATTTATTAAGGAGATTTAAAAATGAGTAAATATCGTATAAATACAAATTGCCTTCACGCAGGCTATACACCCAAAAACGGTGAACCGAGAGTGCTTCCTATTTATCAGAGCACAACATATAAATATGATTCAAGTGAAGAAATGGGCAAGCTTTTTGACCTTGAAGCTTCAGGCTATTTCTATACAAGATTGCAGAACCCTACCAACGACGCAGTTGCTGCTAAAATTGCTGCCCTTGAGGGTGGTGTAGCAGCAGTTCTCACCT
>JAZRME010000203.1:0-2769 GCA_045647325.1 Acutalibacteraceae bacterium
CAACTCACGCAGAAGACTTGAATCAGAGCATCCCGTTGAATCTGTTGGTAAAGAGCTTCGCGAGAAGATGAACTTCAAAGCATAATTATTCCTATTTTCACCCTGCCCACATCGGGCAGGGTGTGCAGGGTTTATCTGAGAGTTTTGTTTTTATGAACTCTGAGATAAACCCTGTAAGAAAGGAGCTGAAAACATGTCTGATTTCAAAAAAATTGAGATTTTTGACTCCACTCTCCGTGACGGCTCACAGGGTGAAGGCATCTCTTTTTCTGTTCAGGACAAATTAAAAATCGCTGCTATTCTTGATGAATTCGGTGTTACATACATTGAAGCCGGAAACCCCGGTTCAAACCCCAAAGAGCTTCGCTTTTTTGAAGAGCTTAAAAATGTTGAATTCAAAAACGCTAAGCTTTGCGCTTTCGGCAGCACTGCAAGAGCAGGTAAACCCGTTTGTGAAGACGCAAACATTATTGCTCTTTTATCAGCGAACACACCTGCAGTTGCCATTTTTGGCAAAACATGGGACTTGCACGTTACCGAAATACTTCACATTTCTTTAGAAGACAACAAAAAAATCGTTAAAGATACCCTTGCCTATCTCAAAAACCAGGGTAAAGAAGTTATCTTTGACGCTGAACATTTCTTTGACGGCTATAAAAACAACTCCGCTTATGCTATGGAAGTTCTCACCTGCGCTGTTGAAGGCGGTGCTGATGTGCTTGCTCTTTGCGACACAAATGGCGGTTGTATGCCCGATGAAATTACAGAAATCACTTCTGCTGTTACAAAGGCTTTCCCTGATGTAAGAGTCGGTATTCACTGCCATAATGACTCAGGCTGCGCTGTTGCTAACTCAATTTCAGCTGTTAAAAGCGGTGCTGTTCAGGTTCAGGGCACTTTTGTTGGCTACGGTGAACGCTGCGGTAACGCAGACCTCAGCACAATCATCGCTAACCTTGCTCTTAAATGTGGCTATGAAGTTGGTGTTGATCTCACTCAGCTTCGTCTCACTGCCCGTAAAATCGCAGAGATTTCAAATGTCCGCCTTGCCCATAACCATCCTTATGTAGGCAAAAGCGCTTTTGGTCACAAAGCCGGTATGCATATTGACGGTGTTCAGAAATGCTCCCACTCTTTTGAGCATGTTCCGCCCGAGTCAGTAGGCAACGAAAGACGATTCCTCATGAGCGAAGTTGCAGGCAGAGGCACGGTGTTACCAAAAATTCAGAAATTTGCTCCGGAGCTTGATAAAAAATCTCCTGAAACAGGAATTATCACCGAGGAGCTTAAAAAGCGTGAAAACGCAGGTTACCACTACGAAGCAGCTGAAGCAAGTTTTGATTTGTTTGTTAAAAAGCAGCTTGGTATGTATAAGCCTCACTTTAACGTTATTATGTATAAAGTGCTTGACGACTTCCCTGCCCCTGACGGTGAGCAGCAGTCAAACGCTATGATAAAAATTGAAGTTGACGGAAAGATCACTATGTCCTGCGCATCAGGTAACGGTCCCGTTAACGCTTTGGATAAAGCTATGAGAGACGCTCTTTCAAGCTTCTACCCCGAAATCAGTGATATGCGACTTATGGACTATAAAGTCCGTGTTATCGAGTCAGGTCTTACAACCGACTCAAAAACCCGTGTAATGATTGATTCTGCCGATGCAGAATCTGCTTTCACCACCATAGGAGTTTCCAGCGATATTATCAAAGCCAGCTTTATGGCTCTGGTTGACTCTTTTGAATACAAATTATCCAAAAAGGAGAATGAATAATGGGAATGACAATGACACAAAAAATCCTCGCTGCTCATGCAGGTCTTGACTCAGTGAGCGCAGGTCAGCTCATTCTTGCAGACATCGACCTTGTTTTGGGCAACGACGTTACAACACCCGTTGCTGTATCAGAATACAAAAAACTCGGTCTTGACAAAGTGTTTGACAAGAATAAGGTAGCTATGGTAATGGACCACTTCACACCTAACAAAGACATCAAAGCTGCAACACAGTGCAAAATGTGCCGTGAATTTGCAGGTGATATGGACATCGTTAACTACTTCGATGTTGGCGATATGGGTGTTGAACATGCAATCCTCCCCGAAAAAGGTCTCGTAGTTTCAGGCGACGTTGTAATCGGCGCTGACTCTCATACCTGCACATACGGTGCTCTCGGCGCTTTCTCAACAGGCGTTGGTTCAACCGATATGGCTTGTGGTATGGCAACAGGTAAGGCTTGGTTCAAAGTTCCTTCAGCTATTAAGTTTGAGCTTAAAGGCGAACTTCAGCCTAACGTTTACGGTAAAGACGTTATCCTTCACATCATCGGTATGATCGGTGTTGACGGCGCTCTTTACAAATCAATGGAATTCTGCGGCGAAGGCGTTCACACACTTTCAGTCAGTGAAAGACTTTGCATGGCTAATATGGCTATTGAAGCAGGCGGTAAAAACGGTATCTTTGAAGTTGACGACAAAACAATCGAATTTATCAAAGAAGCAGGCGGCAAAGAGCCCACAATCTACAAAGCTGACGATGACGCTGTTTATGATGAAACTTATGTTATCGACCTTTCAGAAATCCGTCCTACAGTTGCTTTCCCCCACCTCCCCGAAAACACTCGCACATTTGACGAGATCGGCGAAGTTAAAATTGACCAGGTTGTTATCGGTTCTTGCACAAACGGCAGACTTGAGGACCTTGTTGTTGCCGCTAACATTCTTAAGGGCAAAAAGGTTAAGAAGGGTGTTCGCACAATCGTAATCCCCGCAACCAAC
>JAZRME010000204.1:0-2447 GCA_045647325.1 Acutalibacteraceae bacterium
CATAACTTTCATAATCAAAATAAAAGTTTCTGTCTGAAGCATATTTATCTAAATCAAAAGCATAAAAAATCAAAGGTTTGCCGATAAGAGCAGCATCCATACAAACAGATGAATAGTCTGTTATCATACAGTCACATATCAGCGTCAGCTCACCTACATCATCCCAATCTGTGACATCAACTGCCCCCTTGAGAGCAGCATCACAACTATGAATCTGCGGATGAAGCCTGATAAGAAAAGCAAAATCATCACCGAGGCTGTCAGACCATTTTTTCATATCAATACTGTTAAGAAGAACTTTATCATCCTCAGCGTTATCTCTGAATGTCGGAGCGTAAACAACAAGCCTTTTCCCCTTACACTGTGGATATTTTTTCAAAAACTTTGTTTTAATCTCATCTGTATTGATATCACTGAAAAATCTGTCACATCTCGGCGCGCCTAACGGCAATACCTTTTTTTCATCAACACCAAAAGCCTGAGCGTAAAGACTTTTTACCCCTTGGGATGAGCACACAACAAAGCTCAGCTTCTGAGCTCCTGCGATTTCTCTTTTTCTCACATCTTCAGGTTGATTGATATGTAAACCGAATTTTTTAAAAACTCCCTCTGCGTGCCACAACTGAGTTATGACAGCATCCTCACTGAAATTAAGGCTGCCCAAAGGCATAAAATTATCATTGAGAAAAACATATTTTGATGTTGCCAACAAATACGCTTTAACTGTAAAAAATCCTATTGCCCTGAAAAGCCCTTTTATTCCTGCATTTAAATCAAGGTCAGATGATGATATTTTAACAACATCATATCCTCCCCTTTTATCAACCTCTTTCATAACCATACCGAGGCTGTCGGTAAAATTTTCTTTATGAGGCGAAAGGAATGTAACTCTGTTCTCTTTTAAAGGGAATACGCGGCAAATATTAAAAAATGCCGCATATAAAATATAAAACAATCTTTTCATAAGGGAACTCCCGTTATTTGTTCCAAGTCATAACTGTTTTGCCAAAATTTCGGCTGTAGTCAATTCTGAAAGCTTCATGAATATCAGATATTGTAGCTACGGGAATTTCTTCACCCACAATATTTTCAAGATAATGAGAAAGCTCCGGATGAGCCTCAAGAAGCTCAACAGTTTTTTCAAAGTCTTCTCTGCCGCTTCGGCTTGAGCCATACATACGAAGACCTTTTTCAAGAATCATACGGGTGTTTATATCAACAAAGTTTTCAGAAACGCCCATAATTGAGATTGTTCCTTCAGGATTGATATAATCAATAATCTGATTTATTGCGCTTCTTGACCCGGCGCCACCGACACACTCAAAAGCATGGTCAACATTAAAGCCTTCAGGAATATTGTCAACATGGTAGGTCTCTTTGGCAAAAGTGAAATATGAAAGCTTTTCGTGACTTGCGCCAAGGATGTATAAATCTGACTCCGGAGCCATATAGCTAAACAAAAGCGCAGTTATAAAACCAAGGTTTCCGTCACCCCAGATACCGATTTTTTTACGGCGTGAATGGGCAATTTTTTCATATCTTGAAATAGCGTGAACACTGACGCTGATAAGCTCTGAAAATGCAGCAACAGTTGTGTTTACACATTCAGGCAACTTAACAAGACGGTCAGGGGCGCAGCTTACATAATCCTGCAAAAAGCCATCAAAACCACTTGCACGGAAACGGCTTGAATAAAGATAATTTTCGGCTATTACATCATCTGTCTCTGAGGGGGTGTTGGGAATAGGAACAACCTTGTCACCCGGTTTAAAAGTATCTGTCGGGTCATAAACCACTTGAGCAACGCACTCATGAATAAGAGCCATGGGCAACTTCTTTTTAAGAATACTCTGGCTACGGGTGCCCTGATAATAACGCTGGTCAGCGTGGCAGATTGAAAGCTTAAGCGGACGGATAATAACGCTGTTTTTATCAAGAGGCATCTCTTTGTATGTCACTTCAAGCAATCTTGGTGCAGTAAGCTGATATACGGCGTTAATCATCGGCCTTTACTCCTTCTAACAAAATACCTGCCATTTTCAGGTCGTAGGGATATGTGATTTTAATATTGAAAACTTCACCGTTAACAAGGCTTACGGGCTCACCCTTGAGGGTGTAAATCTTGCAGGCGTCGGTGAGAATTTCTTTTTCATCTTCTGTGAGAGAGTTGCAGATTTCTTTAAGTCTTTTTGCTTTGAAGCTTTGAGGAGTCTGACCCTGATACATATTCTTTCTTTCAGGAATGTTGCTGATGAATTCACCGTCAACACTCTCTACGATTGTATCGGTTGCGCCCCACACTGTGTCACAGGCGCCGTGCTTACGAACTGCTTCGATGTTGTCGTTAATAATTCTGTGAGTAACAAAAGGACGAACGGCATCGTGAGTAAGAAGGATTGTGTCATCATCAAGACCGTAATTTGTTTCAACAAAATCAATTGCGCACA
>JAZRME010000205.1:0-3280 GCA_045647325.1 Acutalibacteraceae bacterium
TCTTCATCTTCTTCAGGCTCATCATAGTCAAAATCATCGTAAGTTGTTACAGGCTCAGATGGCTGATTGAAAGAAGGAACATCAAGACCCATTCTTCTGAGCATTTCGTCAGAAAGCTCTTCTTCAACGGGTTCTTCAACTACTTCGGGCTCTGTGTCAACAACAGGCTCAACCTCAACGGTGTCAAAAACAGGTTCCTCGATGATTGCGGGAGCCTCAACAACGGGGGCAACAACCACAGGCTCTTCTTCAACAACAGGAGCAACTATAACAGGTGTTTCCTCAACGATGGGCTCTGCAACAGCAGGGATTTCTTCAACAACAGGAGCTTCTTCAATGATTTCTTCCTCGATTTCAGGAATTTTTGAGATAAGCTCGATATGTTCGTTATAGAGATCAAGAAGCTGCTTTTTAAAAGCATCAGCCTCTTTTTCAATAAGATCAAGAGCTGCCTGAGTTTTAATCATACGGTCTCTTGCAACAACTGCCTGTTCTTTAGATTCGGCAGTAGCGTCTTCGATAAGACGCTTTGCTGTAGCGTCAGCCTCAATAAGACGAGCATCAGCTTTTGACTGAGCGGCCTCAATAACAGCCTGAGCTTTTGTCAAAGCATCAGCTTCAATCTTTTTAGCAGCTGCAGCTGCTTCAGCAAGTTGAGCTTCAGCTTTTTCGTTAGTCTCTCTCATTATCTGATCAGCCATACGCTGAGCGGTGAGCAAAGCTGCGCGGATATTATCTTCGTCGTTTCTGTATTCTTCAACTCTTTCTGCAAGAAGTCCTATTTTTTTTACGAGTTCACCGTTCTCTTTAAACATCTGTTCATAAGAGTCGGCAACGATATCAAAAAAGTCATCAACAGACTGAGCTCTGTAAGCGTTTTTACCGGCTGTTTCAAAATGATGGTTTTTAATTTTTGATGGTGTTAACATCACATAACCTCCTGTAAGATATGGTCTTATCTTTTTAAATTTGATTAGAATAAACCTTTAGCTGCTGAATTAACAACTTCATCAAGAAGTTCACCTGAAAGGGGAACATTGTTAGGTGTGATGATATAAGCTCTGCCTGCAACTCTCTGGATTGTTGCATCATTGGCATAAGCAACACCTGAAAGGAAGTCGATTACTCTTACTGCATCTTCATTGGGGCAGGTTTCAAGGTTAAGGATAGCGATTCTCTTTTCGTTAAGAACATCGGCAACAGGACCGACATCTGAGAATGAATCAACCTTTTTGAAAACAACATGAGCTTTTGAGCTGCCTGTTGAAGGAGCAGCAGTTGTTTTAAAATCAACAACGTTGTCTGTTGATGTTTCATACTGTCTTGTTTTGGGTGCTGAATGTCTTTTACGAGGAACAAAAGCCTCTTCCTCTTCTTCCTGAACATCTACATCGTCAAGATATTCTTCTTCAGACATAGAAAGTGATTTTTTAATTGCGTCGAAAAATCCCATAAATATAATCCTCCGTTATCTGTAATTTCTGGCTCCGAATAATGCAGAGCCTATTCTGACCATGGTTGAGCCCGAAGCGACAGCATCAGCGTAATCGCCGGACATCCCCATTGATAAAATATCCATACTAACATTATGTATTTTTTTTGCGCCAATGTCAATAAACATACGGTGCATATTTTCAAAAAATACACGATTTTTTTTGCTATCATCACAAATCGGGGGTATTGCCATCATTCCTTTGACATTTATGCCCTCAATTTCTGCTATTTCAAAAACTGTTTCACCGATGCTCTCAGGGGTGAAACCAAACTTGCTTTCTTCGCCACCGATATTGACTTCAAGCAAAATATCGGTAATAATTCCTTTTTTGACAGAAGCTTTGCCGATTTCTTTAGCAACTTTAACGCTGTCAACACCGTCAATAAAATCAACTTCACCGACAATCTGTTTAACTTTATTTGTCTGAAGGTGACCGATAAGATGCTTCTCGACACCGTCAAGATTAAGTTCATCTTTTTTCGAAAGAAATTCCTGAACACGGTTTTCACCAATCAGATCAAGACCGAGCGAAAGAGCGTGATTGATATAAATAGGGTCAACAGTTTTAGTTACTGCCATAAATCTGACTTCTGACGGATCACGTCCGCATTTCAAGGCAGCTTGTGCTATACCTTGTGAAAGCTCTTTGTAATTTTCGCTGATGTCATAAAATCTTTGCTCAATTAATGACCTTTCCATCGTACAAGTCCCTCCCTTTTATAATAATATCATCATAAAGAGTCAGTCCTCTTCCTTGTGATTTTGAATCGCTGACAACAACAAATTCATCATCGGTATAGAGTATTTCAACATTGATAAAAGTAATTATCTTACCTCTCAGAACATAAACACCGCTGTTGTTGTCTTTATCAAATCTGATTGCATCAGAAGGGATTTTAAAGCCTGAATAAGACTCTTCAATAACCTCAACCTTTTCTATTCGCATATTTGCAATAGTTTCATTCATAAGTGTTGAGCTGAGAACAACTCTGAGCTTGTTGCCTTCTGTCTGAGCTGTTTCTACTTTCATTTCGATGTTGTTGAGCCCGTCTTCGATGAAGTTAACGGTAATGCGTTTTCCTACAGGGAAGCTTTTGGTGTATTTTGAGTCAACAACACCTGTAATATACCAAAGATAACTGCTCACAAGCTTACCTGAACCGGCTGATACATCTGTGGGTTTGGTGTTAAGTGCTTTTTCAATCTGCTCAACGGTAAGGTCTTTGACCTCATAATAGTTGAGAGTTTTTTCATAACCGTCAAGGTTGTTGATATAGTAGCCTGATGATGGAGCTTCAATCTGAGTGTATTTAACATTTTTAGCTTCGAGGGTGTCAATCTCTTGCTTGAGAGAGGTGATTTCTTTGCTCAGATCGATTGTTCCTTCAGATAAAATCTGCCTTGAAGCGCTTGAAGCGTTGAAATCATCAACAGTTTGTGTCAGCGAAGAAAAATCGTTTAAAAATATGCTGTCCATAAGTTCACTGTAAAGTGAATTGATTTCATTATTGAGCTTTTCTGAGCTGAGCTCATTTATACCGCCCTGATTGTTAATCTGATTAAGATATTCATATTCTTTTTTTGCTTCTTCAAGACGGGTGTAGGTTTTGGCGTCTTCATCGTTAGCGCAGGAAACAGCAATACAGTCGCCGTTGGCAACACGTGTTCCGTCTTCAGCGAGTGAAATAACGGTTTCGCCACCGGATGAATTGATGGCAGCCTCATCTCTGACAACAAAGGCATCAAATTCAAAGGTCTGCTCGATGTCTGTTTTTTCAGTGAGTC
>JAZRME010000206.1:0-2320 GCA_045647325.1 Acutalibacteraceae bacterium
GGGATTTTTTGTTGCTTTATTTACTTAATCAGGTCAACAATTTCCGAAACTTTTCCGTTTCTGATGTAAACTCTGGGAACACGTTTGTTGATATTGCAGACGAATTCATAATTGAATGAGCCTGACATATTGCTGAGTTCTTCAACTGTGATTTTTTCATCACCGTCAGCACCTACAATTGTAACAACGTCACCTTGTTTAACGTCTTCGATATCCGTTACGTCAACCATCATCTGGTCCATACATACTCTGCCGATAATAGGAGCTGACTTGCCTTTTATGATAACTCTGCCTTTGTTTGAAAGGCTTCTGGGATATCCGTCAGCGTAGCCGATAGGGATAGTCGCAATCTTTGTTTTACCCTGTGTCACATAAGTTGCACCGTAGCTTACAGTGAAATTTTCATCTACTTCTTTGACATAAACCACGTGACTCTTTATGCTCATAGCAGGGGTGAGGTTGATTTTTGTTTTGTCAACTTCGTCAGAGGGATAAAGACCGTATGTGATAATGCCGTTTCGCACCATATTTGCATAAGCAGAGGGGAATTCCATAATTCCCGCAGAGTTGCAAAGGTGTTTTATAGGGATGTTGATTCCACCGTCTTCAAGCTTTTTGCAGAAAGCATCAAACTTTTCAATCTGAGCATATGTCATAGCCTTTTCTTCCATATCTGCACAAGCAAAATGAGTATAAATACCGCTGACAGTAATGTTTTCAAGGCTATAAATTTCTTTTATTGTTTCAAAACTTTCATCAGAGGGGACAAAACCGACTCTGCCCATACCGGTGTCAAGCTTGATGTGTACATTGGCTTTCTTACCGAGAATTCCCGCAATATCGTTCAGCTTTTTAGCGTGACTGAACTCAAAAACGGTGCTTGTTATATTGTTGTCGATAAGCTTGATGTAACTTTCGTCAAAAGTATAGTTGAGAATAAGAATCTCACCGTCAATACCGTTTTTTCTCAGCTGCATTGCTTCTTCAGCAGTTGCAACGCCGAAATGACTTATGCCGATTTCAGAAAGTGCCTTGGCAGTGTGCAAAGCACCGTGACCGTAAGCGTCAGCCTTGATGATAGCAAGTACATCAACATTTTCGCCTACAGTTTTCATAGTTTCCCTGACATTTGCACAGATAGCGTCAAGGTTTATTTCCGCATAAATTCTTTTCGGTAGCATAAAAACATCTCTTTTATCTCAAATTTATCCTATATATTATATAACTATATCTTTCAAGTGTCAATAATTACAAAAATATTGACAAAACAATATTGACAAAAAGGCGAATAAATGGGATAATATCTTGGTATATAACTAATTTGGAAAAGGGATGAATATTATGGCAAAAGAACTTGCTAAACAATACGACCCTCAGAATGTTGAAGACAGGATTTACAAATTCTGGCTTGACGGAAAATACTTCCACGCAGAACCTGATGAATCAAAACCTGCGTACACAATCGTAATTCCGCCACCCAACATCACAGGTCAGCTTCATATGGGACATGCACTTGACAATACTCTGCAGGATATCCTTATCCGTTTCAGAAGAATGCAGGGTTATGACACATTGTGGCTTCCCGGCACAGACCACGCTTCAATCGCAACAGAAGCGAAAATCGTTGAAGCAATGAAAAAAGAAGGTATCACAAAGGAAGATATCGGCAGAGACGGTTTCCTCAAACGTGCATGGGACTGGAAAGCAACATACGGCGGCAGAATCATCGAACAGCTTAAAAAACTGGGTTCATCATGTGACTGGGACAGAGAACGTTTCACACTTGATGAAGGCTGCTCAAAAGCAGTTCTTGAAGTTTTCTGCAGACTTTATGAAAAAGGACTCATCTACAGAGGTGAAAGAATCATCAACTGGTGTCCCCACTGCCTTACATCAATTTCAGATGCTGAGGTTGAATATGAGGACCAGGCAGGACATTTCTGGCATCTCAGATATCCTCTCAAGGACGGTTCGGGATATGTTGAACTTGCAACAACACGTCCCGAAACACTTCTCGGTGACACAGCAGTAGCAGTAAACCCCAACGATGAAAGATATAAGGATATTATCGGCAAAACACTTATTCTTCCCATCGTTCACCGTGAGATTCCTGTTGTTGCTGATGAATATGTTGAAATGGACTTCGGTACAGGTGTTGTTAAAATCACTCCTGCGCACGACCCCAACGACTTCGAAGTTGGTCTTCGTCATAATCTTCCCGTTATCAACTGTATGACAGACGATGCAAAGATTACAGACGATTATCCCGCATATGCAGGTATGGACAGATACGAGGCTCGTAAGGCTATCGTTAAAGACC
>JAZRME010000207.1:0-7611 GCA_045647325.1 Acutalibacteraceae bacterium
AGTGTGCATTTCTGTCGGCTTGATGATATACAAAACTTCGTTTTGATGATATACAAGGCTACGCGCCTTGATTTTTTAAGGGTAAAAACATTATCACTTGTTTACCGATTATTACAACTTTCTTAAGATTATACCATACTATTGCAAGCTGATATTGTTTTATGATAAAATATATTTGCATTAAAACCAAAGGAGTGACATTATGAAAAAGAAAACAGTGATTTTTTCCACTGTAGTCCTGATTATTATACTTGTTGTTAATTTTCCTATTTATAGATTGATTGCATTCCCGGGATATCTTCGCGATTTTTATAGTCAGGAACTAATACAACAGGTTATGTATATTGGAACACCTTGGGATCGTGCAGCTGTTAGAGATGTTATGAATTTAGCAAATGAAGCATTTAGTGACTGCGATCATACATATGATGAAAACTATAAAAAGTATGGTGAACTTTCAAGGTATGCGTCTTCAATAGATTTTTATCCTGAAACTATCAAAACGAAATATTCACTAAAGCTTTGGTCAGTACATCTGAACGATAATGCGGGCTATATGTGGGTTTTATATTCTCAGGAAGGTGTAAATAAAGACGGTGAAACGGATCACGGTAGTTGGGGGATACTTTCTCTTTGGAAGGTTGAAAAGGATTCCGACGGGAAATGGGTGGTTACAGATATAAAGGAGCATCCGTAATTGAATTTAATGTTTTACTCTTTTTGGTATAAATAAATTCTCCTGAACATTAAAAATAATAGTTATATATAGGGGTTCAAAAAGGTGTAGCGGTCCCATCTTTGGGTAACGAAAATCAAACCCGATAAAAAGACTTCTGATGAATCAGGAGTCTTTTTGTTTTACTGATTTTTTAAAATTTACTCTTGACAAAAATCAATAATTATTCTCTACTATCAACGGTCAGATTTACAGAATTGATGAAGTTGTTGACCCTGCTCCGCCGTTGCATATTAATTGCAGATGTGATATTATACCATTGGAATCGATTGAAGCTGGTAATGCAACCAAAAATAACAATGAGGGAGCAGATTATTGGCTTAAATATTTTGGTGAATTGCCAGAATATTATGTTACTAAGAATAAAGCCAAAAGCCTCGGATGGCGTCAAGGAAAATCACCATCAAATTATATTCCCGGAAAAATGATAATGGGCGGTGTATATCATAATAAGAATGACCATTTACCTGATGCACCGGGAAGAGTATGGTATGAAGCAGATATAAACTATTATGACGGCAGAAGAAACAGACACAGAGTGTTGTGGTCAAATGACGGATTTATTTTTGTAACTTATGATCACTATTCAACTTTTTATGAGATTATATAGGAGAAAGCTATGGCAGAAAAGAAAATAATAACTTTAGATTTAACTGATTGTAAATATTTAGGTGAATTACACGAACGAATCAGAGTAGCATTTGATTTTCCTGAATGGTATGGTGCAAATTGGGATGCTTTCTGGGATTTGTTATGGAGTGAATGTGATGCTGATGAAGTTGTGATTGTTGGAGAACGAACGCTGTCTGATGAATTTAGCAGTAATCTAAAAGTTATGCATGAAGTGTTAGATGATCTTGTTAAAGAGCGAGCTGAGGATAGCAACATCTATGACGATATAAAACCTTTTTCTTATAGAATTGATAGCTGATATGTCAGTTTGATTTTCGTTACATAGAGACAAGAAAAAAGCACTTCTTCGGAAGTGCTTTTTTCAATGAAATAAATCCTTGCGGATTTGTGAAATATCCTACGGATATGAAATAGCTGACGCTATGAAATACGCTGTGGCGTATGAAAGATTATTTCATATTGCGTAGCAATATTTCATTAAATATGTTAAAATGCTTTTGGTGATAAGAATGAAAGAGAACAAGCTTGTAGATTTATCTATGGATTTTGCAGTTAAAATTATGAAAACCTGCGAGAATATCAAAGGTCATTATTCAACTAATAACCAATTGGAACGTTCCGGAACAAGCATTGGTGCAAATATCCGTGAAGCTAATTATGCACAAGGTAAGAAGGATTTTGTTTCTAAACTTCAAATTGCATTAAAAGAGTGTTATGAAACAGAATATTGGATTGAATTATTTGTTAAAGCTGATATTTTAGATAGAGACATTGCTAAGGATTTGTATAATCAATGCGGAACAATCAGAAGATTACTGATTGATTCAATCAACACTGCAAAAGAAAATATGAAATGATTTTAGACTAGTTTAATTTGTGTTATATAGACACAGAAAAGCACACCAATCGGTGTGCTTTTTCTTTTGCTCTGAAATTGATTCAATTATCCCTGTATAACACATGTGAATGCTACAAGTGAAACAGCACGACTATATTTCTGACATACGCTATGTGTGTGCAATTTCGCACCGCCTTTCTGCTTGTTTTGTGAAAAATCCGTAAAACAACTAACTTAAAACCATTTTTGAGCATAAGAAAAGCACCTTGCTGCCGACATTTATGTCGGTCGCAAAGTGCTTTAGTCAAATAGCCTTATTCAATTGTTGCTATTTTTTTAACTCCGAATGTATATGAATTATACTCTTTCATAGCTTCAACTGCTTTTTCTGGTGCTTTGTCTGTAGGTACATAACCAATATTGGCAACAAAGTTATACCAATCTGTATGGGGTCTAAAATATGCATAGTTTTTATCATATCGCATCGAAAACACCTTTCTTTCGTAGGGACTGTATTGTAGCAATATTGTCAAAAATTGTAAATAACGAGTTAGTTTTTGATACAAGTTCGTGGTATTCGTTATCCATATTAAAACCAGTTGCATATTCAGTTGATTTTTTCCGAAATAACAGAACCGACTGACCTTGTATATTTAAATGCTTTAGGCAGGTCATTTCTTAAATATTGTTGATTCTTGGCTTTAAGTTTGTTATATTCCTCAGTTGTGCACCATTTTCAAGGAAGTCAAGCCATTCTTCATATTACTTGCGGTCACTGTAAGCAGCCGCCGAGCATCGATAGTGGGGGGGGATCGGTGCAGCATTTTCACCGGGCATCATTTTTGCAACTTTTAAAATTTTGCCGTCTTTTTCTTTGCAGATGTCATAACAATTGATGTTTGCTATTATTACAATAAGACTAATTTTTTATTTGCTCTTGTTGTAGTCAGACTATTGTTTTTAAGTTTATGTTGTGTTATACTCGCTTTGTAAGTAATATTTTAAAAGGATGATTATATGCTTCTGAGACTTATATCATTTATAGCTTCAATATTTTTGTTGTTCGCTTCATCGGTATCAATCCCTGAGTTATCAGGTGTTATAGCAGAAGATATGAAAAATTTAAGTGAGAGCAGAACAGCGGACGAAATAAACGGCGCAAACGGAACAAAATTTTATATTCAGCGACCGAAAGCAGAGACACTGAATGTAATAAATGCTTCCGAATTCGGCCTTTCTGCAGAAAATGAAGATAATTTTTTTGCTTTTCAGAGTGCACTTGATTATTGTGCCGGTCATCCGAAGACGAAGCTTGTTATTGATAAGGGAACATATTATTTCAGAAATGAGCAGGGACTTGACGCAAATAATTTTACAGATATTCTGATTGAAGGAAATGATGCAACATTTATTTTTTCCTCAACCGGCTATAAGTTTTTTGTAAGAAACAGTGATTGTGTTGAAATACGCAACCTGAATATTGATTGGAATTGGGAAGAAAGTCCTCTTGCTTCAGTTGTGACTGTAAAAAACAGTAATGCCGATTCTGATACAATTGACCTTGTTTTTAAAAATTCAGACTATTGCGATGAAAATATCCGAATGGCAGCAATTACACAATGTGACCCGGAAACATATACTTTTGGTGCGAAATATTCTTCAAAAGAGAGCTATCTCTATCAGGATGCGACAAGTATAAAATCAGTTCAAAAAATTTCAGATAATACTCTGCGTGTAACTCATAACGGATGTATGGATGGCTTTGAAGATGGTGAAACTTACATTCTCAGACATTTTGTTTATGACGGAACAGTTTTCAGCATCAGAGATTACAGTAAGAATATTACATTTGATAATGTCAGTATTTACGGAAGTTCAGGTATGGCTTTTGTGTGTGAAGGCAACTGTTCACATTTTCAGATAATCAATAGCTTTATCGGTGTTAATCCTGAATATAAGAATCAGCGCTGTGTATCTCTTACTGCAGATGCAATTCATATTGTAAACACAAACGGTTGCTTTAATATTTCCGGCTGTGATATCAGCGGAATGGGAGATGACTGCATCAATGTTCATGATGGTCTTGGTTATGTTTCTTCCGTAAACGGCAATACGCTCACGCTTATCGCATCTGCGATGAGGCTTGAAGAGGGTGACACTCTCGCTTTTAAAAATGAAAAGTTTGAAAATACCGTTTTAACTGCTGAAATTGTTTCTGTCAAGGCTTTGGAAGGCATAACAAAAGAGGTTGTTGTTAAAAATATTTCTGAAGATGTGAATGCAGGATGGACTGCATATAATACCGTCTGTAACAGCGGTAACTATGTTATTTCAGATAACTATTTCCATGAAAACAGGGCAAGAGGTTTGCTTCTTCAATCTTCAAACGGGATTTGTGAAAATAACCGTTTTTATAAAACAATGGCTCAGGCTGTGAAGGTTGTTATGGATATAGAGCCGTCTCTCTGGTAAGAGGGAACAGGGGTTGACAATCTTATCATCCGAAACAATACTTTTGAAAAATGCAACCACAGCGATTGGGGTTCTGTGATTGAAATCGGAACCAATATTGCAGGAAGGTCTGCTGAAACAGCTGTTTTCACTAACATTGAAATCACCTCAAACAAATTTGTTGATATGCCTTCAACTCTTATGAGGGCAGACAATGTGAACGGATTTGTTTTTGCTGAAAATACTGTTGACACAGGGGAGTTTTTTGACAGTAATTCATCGCAGGGCAGACTTGAGTTTGGTGAGTATTGTTCGAATGTAACTTATAAAAATAATGATTTTGTAAGCAGCAGCTTTTTACGATATAAAGAAATTGTGAAGTCAGACAATGTTTTGGTCTGGGCGCAGATTAACTCACAGCTGTCATAAAATCAGATATTCAGCCATATAAAAAGCACACCGGGTGGTGTGCTTTTTGGGTTGCGATATTAAATTTTATTCAGCGATAGCTTCATATGCCTCAAACATCTGTGTAGCTTCTGCTTCTCCGATAGAAAGCAGTTCCTGATAATGACCGAAAGCAAGTGCCATACAATAATCATTTTCCGGAACAATATATCCGACTGCATCATTTGCAAGTCCGAAAATTATTACGTCATCACCAAAAATCTCGCAAAGTGTCTTACCCTGATATTCTTCGTTATGAACTGAACCTTCAGCTGTGAGTTCATTACCGCCATAAACCAGGTCTGTGCAGATTTCACCGGGAACGAATGCGATCTTAACATCTTTACCCATTTCTATATAACCGATTTCTGTGGTTATGTAGTAGTTGCCTTGTGATTTTTTGATAAGATAGTTTACAACACCAAGTTTACCTGCTGCCTGAATAACCGGGTTAGTAACCTGAATCTCAACTTTAGCAAGTTTAATATTGAGAATCGGATCAAGCTGAATCTCATGAGCGGGTTCCCAGCCCTCATACCAAGGGATGTAGTTGTGACCTTCAGTTTCTTCAGCTGTGAAATTAAGGCTCATAAGATAGTCATCAGCAAGAATTTCACTTTCGGTCATTGTCATACCGAGAACCATTTTACCGATTTCTCTGCCGTAGTTTGCAGCGATATCAACTCTCAGGTCAGCTTTTGCACTTACTCTGCCTATATAAATACCGGCTATAGAACCATTAAAAAACATAAAGTTATAACCTGCATTATTAAGAGTTTCACCTATATAATAAATATAATCGCCTGAAATTCCGTGTCCTTTTGTCGGGTCGCTTTCTGTAGCGAGACCTACAACATCAGGATGAGCTGACATATTGACAATGATTGTCGGTGTTACATCTGCATCATCGGGAGTAAAAACAAAACGCTTGATCTCAGTGTCAAGAGATGAGGCTGAAGGTCTGTTTTTATTGCTGAAATATTCAGCGCCGATATCTTTTCTTGCGAAAGTCATAGTGCCTTCTGTCATAGAATCAACAGCCTGGGTGATTGCCTGACAAACTTTAGAATAGAAAAATTCCATATATTCAGGGTCTGTGCCTTGCTCTGTTTCAATTATACCTGTGAATGCGCTGAAAATATTTTTTGGCCATTTTCTGAAAATATCAGTCCAGAGGCCTTGTGTATCAATACCGGAATGAGTATGTGTAGCAAAAAGGTTTATGGAATTGATATTGTTTTCAGCAGCAAATTCATTAAGAAGACCTCTGATATGTCTGATGTCACCGTTTGACACACCGATGGAGTCAATTGTTGCAAAAACAGCTGTGCCTCTGCCTGAACCGTCATTGAGGGCGATAACTCTGACTTTCATATCGTCAAGAACTTCTCTTACATCATTTGTAAAGAAATTCTGTTCGCTGATAAATCCTCCGAGGAACAGGTCATATTCTTCTATATTTTCCGGAACAAGGCTTACGCTGCTCTGACCGAGAGACCATTTTGCACCTTCTTTGGCCTCATCTATAAACTCAGCAGTGCCTTCATAAAAGTTGTCATAGGTGTATTCACTTTCATCAATGAACTTGTCGTTTTCTTTCAAAAACTTATTAAGAGTTCCGACAATGCTTTCAAAAAGTGTTCCGACAACTTTAGCGGCCGCCTTTGTAAACGGCTCTGAAGATGATTCAAAATCAATAGCATAAGAGGGGGTAGCGGTGAGTGAAAAAACCATCACGATAACGAGTATAACGGATATTGCTTTTTTCTTCATAGTTGTTTCCTCCTGAAAAGACAGTTAATATAATAAAATTATATTACACATCGACAATAACACAGTATGTATTTTTTGTCAAGCTTCTTTGAATTAAATTTGTTAAAACAGAATTAATAAATTTTTCTCATTATTTTTTGAAAGTCAATACGGTGCAGATTATTTTGTTAATTTATTGACATTTAGAAGCAGGTGGTATATAATACATCTGTTAAATTTTTATAGGAGTGTGCAAAATTATGCCATTAGTAAATGCAAAAGAAATGCTTACAAAAGCAAAGGCCGGCCACTATGCTGTTGGTCAGTTCAATATCAATAACCTTGAATGGACAAAGTCAATCCTCCTCACAGCACAGGAAATGAATTCTCCTGTTATTCTCGGTGTATCTGAAGGTGCAGGTAAATATATGTGCGGCTACAAAACAGTTGTAGGTATGGTTGAGGGTATGATCGAAGGCCTCAACATCACTGTTCCTGTTGCCCTTCATCTTGACCACGGTTCATATGATGGTGCAAAGGCTTGCATCGAAGCAGGTTTCAGCTCAATTATGTTTGACGGTGCTCATTATCCTATCGATGAGAATATCGCAAAGACAAAAGAATTAGTTGCAATCTGCGAAGAAAAGGGCCTTTCAATTGAAGCTGAAGTTGGCTCAATCGGCGGTGAAGAAGACGGTGTTGTTGGTGCAGGTGAGTGCGCTGATCCTGATGAATGTAAGATGATCGCAGACCT
>JAZRME010000208.1:0-3351 GCA_045647325.1 Acutalibacteraceae bacterium
CACAGGTTACTGACCAGTCAGCTGCTACAGCTAAGGCATTCAACCTTAGAGCTGGTATCACAAAGGTAAGAGTTTACATCTGGGTTGAAGGTAATGACGTTGACTGCTTGAACTCAGTTGCAGGTGCTGCTCTTACAGCTAACCTTAAGTTCACAATCGACTAATCCTTACGGATTATACAGATTTGACTTAAAACAACATACTTAATATTTTAATTGTTTCTAAGGCGGAGTAGTTGCTCTGCTCCGTCTTATCCTCGTCGCTTAAGGGGCGGCGTCGCTTGGAAGGCGCCGTTCCTGATATCCCTTTAATCGTTTGAAAGAGCGATTTACGGGTGTTTGAAAAAATGCTTGTAAATGACTTTTTCAGTCAGAAAATATTATTTGAGGTGAATGTTAAAATGGAACAGAAAGGTAAAAGTATTTTAGGAGTTATTTCAGACGTATTGTTGGTTATTCTTATTGTTGTGGCTATTTCCATAACAGTTATGACCTTTACATCAAAAAGTTCTGAGACAGGTATCGGTAATGTATTAGGTTACACACCCTTCTCAGTTCAGACAGATTCAATGAGCCCCACTATCGGCAAAGGTGACCTTATTATCGCTAAAGAGGTTAATGACGCTGAAGCAGAGCTTAAAGTCGGCGATGTTATCACTTTCTACACACTTATGCAAGACAGCGCAGGTAACACCGTAAAAGGTTTCAACACCCATAGAATTCTTGATGTAGAGTTTTATAATGACGGTTCTATTCATTATTACGTTACCAAGGGTGACGCTATGGAAACAGAAGATAACCAGAAGGTTTACCCCGATGACGTTGTTGCAAAGCAGGTTGGCGCAGGTATTGATGACGCCGGCAACTATGTTAAGGGTGTAACTATCAGTGGTTTTGGTAACGCTCTTGATTTCCTCCAGAGCCAGTTTGGTTTCATGATTTGCGTAATTATTCCCCTTGCTCTCTTCTTTATCTGGCAGGTTTATAAACTTATTGCAATGTTTATGGCTTCAAAAGCTGAAAATATTTCTGACGATGTTAAGCGCAGAGCTATTGAAGAATATCTTGCTCAGCAGGAAGCTCAGAAAAAAGCCGGTGGCTCTGATAACGACTCAGAAAACAACTAACATTCACATATTTATATAAACCATTTATTACAAGAAGGTGACCAGAATGACAGTTACAACCTTTATATCGGAATTTCTGAATCAGTTCTTTGTTCAGGGTCTTTTCGGTATTTTTAAAGGAATAGGTATGGGTATTGTTAATATGTTTAACGTTCCCGCCTACATAAACATTTTTAAAGCTAATTCAGCCAACTTCACCGCTGTGGATTGGATTATTGCCATTCTCACGGTTGTTGCTACCCTGGCTATTCTTGCTGTTATCGTAATTCTTATCGTAATTCTCGTCAAAAAATATGTCAGAGTTCGTAAGACTATTGTTGACCAGGAAGAGCTTCTTAACGAAGTAGGCAACCTCAATCGTGAAATCATCAAACTTTCTTCAGAAAAAGAGAGAATCCTCGCTATGAAGGTTTCTCAGCTCGGTCTTAAACCGGGTGAAAGCCCCTATGAGGAGTATGAAGAGAAGAAAGAAGAGGAAGAAGCCAAGTCTGACGAAGTTGATAAAACAGCTGATGACTACAGCCGTTTCTATAAATGTACTCAGGTTGATATTGAAATTGAGGACTATGTTGCTCCTGATTTTGATAACGAAATTACTCTTCCCGAAATCGTTGACAGATTCCGTAATTTCGCTTGTTCACAGCTTCGCCTCTATTACGAGCCAAAGCTCATCCGTCTTTTCCTTGCTTCATTTGCAACAACAAGACTTATCATCCTTCAGGGTATTTCAGGTACAGGTAAAACTTCTCTTGCTTACGCTTGGGGTAAGTTTTTAAGAAACCCTGCAATCATCGCTTCAGTTCAGCCTTCATGGCGTGACCGTACAGAAATTTTCGGTTATTTCAACGAATTCACAAAGAGATTCAACGAGACCGAAGTTCTTAAAAAGATGTATGAAGCAACATACAAAGAAGAGATTTACATCACCGTTCTCGACGAAATGAACATCGCTCGTGTTGAGTATTACTTCGCTGAGCTTCTTTCAATTCTCGAAATGCCAACCAGAGAGGAATGGGTTGTTTCTCTTGTTCCCAGCGTATGGCCTACCGACCCCAAACATCTTTTTGACGGTAAGCTCAGACTTCCCGAAAATATGTGGTATATCGGAACAATCAACAACGACGACTCAACTTTCGCCGTTTCCGATAAGGTTTATGACCGTGCTATTCCTATCGACATCAACAGTAAGGGTAAAGCTTTTGATGCTCCTTACACAGAGTGGCTTCCTCTTAGCTATAAGCATCTTGAGGCTATGTTTAAAGAATGCCAGGAAATCCACAAGGTTTCAGAAGAAAATCTTCGCAAAATTGAAGAGCTTGATGACTATGTTATTGAACATTTCCGTCTTGCTTTCGGTAACCGTATTGTTAAGCAGCTTAAGGAATTCGTTCCTGCTTATGTTGGTTGCGGCGGAACAGAAATTGACGGTATTGACTTCGTTCTCTGTCACAAAATTCTTCGTAAATTTGAAAGCTTAAACCTTTCATTCATCCGTGATGAAATTGACGGACTTATTACTTATCTTAACAAGCATTTCGGTAAGTCAAATATGATGGAATCTAAAGAATATCTTCTCAGACTCCAGAAACTTATGTAATGCCTTAGTAAATTAACCGCAAAGGGGCAAAAGGTCAGATGGATAAATCATATCTTGAATTGTTTTTGGAATATAAAGACAGTATGGCTGCCCTTACCACAGACAATCAGTTCTATGAAACAATGGACGATATCATTGATCGTGGTAAGACAAGTTACTCTCTGTTTAACAGATATTTCGAAAAGAAAATAGATTTAGCATGGGTTGAAGAGATTGAAGCCTGTATAGTTCCTCTTGACAACATTATCCGTGTTCCCCGTAAGTTTATCGTTCAGGAAGAGGAAATTGTTCCTATTGAAAGAGCGAGAAAGATTACGGCTGAATCCGTTCGTCATCTTGCCCAGCATACCAATATGATCGCAAAGGTTGAGGGTGATACGGTTACTCCCAACGAAATTCTCAATGTTTTCCGTGAAGAAAGTTTTGAGGTTTATGAGAACCGTTTTGTTTACACCCTTATGCAAAACCTTATAAGGTTCATCGATATCCGTTATGATGCCCTCTTCACTCTTGCAGATGATGAAAATATGGCATCGCTCAAAATGGAAAGCGATGTTACCCGCGGTAAGGAAAAAATTCATTATCAGCTGGAGGTTTCTGCCCAGTCAGGCGGTAATGACCTTGAAGA
>JAZRME010000209.1:0-9087 GCA_045647325.1 Acutalibacteraceae bacterium
TCTTAAAAAGGCTAACAGATATTGCGAAAACCTCTACCGTCAGGCTGAAATGTACGGCTCAATTGCCGAGCAGTACGGCTATGAATACCCCCGTCTTGAGCTTGAAGCAGGTTGGAGAAAGATTCTTACCAACCAGTTCCATGACTCATTACCCGGCACTCATATCACCGAAGTTTTCGGTAAATTGATGGGTATCTATGATGAAGTTATCGCAACAGGTGAAAAAGTCCGTGACAACGCTCTTGCTGTAATCAGCAACAAAATCGGTTTCGACGCTGACAAGGGTACTCCTTTTGTTCTCTTCAACTCACTTGCTGTTGCTTCAACTTCAAAGGTTGAGCTCGACTATCAGGATGTTGATATCTTTGATGAAAACGGCAATCCTGTAGCTGTTCAGGCTTACACTAAACCTAACGGCGATAAGAAACTTCTCTTTGTTGCCAAGGACGTTCCTGCAGTAGGTTACAAAGTTTATTATAAAGCTCCGGCAAAAGCCGAGCGTAAACTTACCGAATGCACAGGTAAGGTTATCGAAAACGATTTCTTTGCGCTCACTCTTGATGATAAAGCTGTTCTTGTTTCAATTTATGACAAGGTTAACAACAGAGAAGTATTGTCAGAGGGCGGTAAGGGTAACGATTTCAGACTCTTTGAGGATATGCCCGGTGCTTATGACGCATGGGATATTGTTGCTACTTATGTTGACCGTGAGTATGAAGTTAAAGACGGTGTTGTCAAGTCAATCGTTTCAGGTGATGTTTACACAATGATTACAATTGAGAAAGAAATTCTCAAGTCAGTAATTCACCAGAATATCATCATCTACAATGAGATTGACCGTATCGACTTTGATACTCATATCAGTTGGCACGAAAATCAGAAGCTTCTCAAAGTGTTCTTCGATGTTGACCTTCAGACAAAGAACTACACAAGAGACATCGCTTATGCAACAATGGAATGCAGCTCATACCGCTACAATCCCTATGACAAAGCCAAGTTTGAGGTTAACGCTCATAACTGGATCGATATGTCCGACACTGACTACGGTGTAAGCCTTCTCAACGATTGTAAATACGGTCACGAAGTTAATGAGCATAAGATGATTCTCACTCTCCTCAAGGCTCCCATCAAGCCCGACCCCACTTCAGACAGAGGTGAGCATTACTTCACATATTCACTTTATCCTCACGCAAATGACTGGAAACATGCAAAGACTCTCACAATGGGTCTCGAAATCAACAATCCTCTTGTTTGCGCTACACCTACAGGTGATGGTGATAAAGTTGGTTCATTTATCAACCTTGATTGTGACAACATCACTCTTGAGGCAGTTAAAAAGTGTGAAGAAGAAGACGCATACATTGTTCGTATGGTTGAAAAGACCGGCAGAACAACTAAAGCAACAGTTTCACTCTTTGCTGATATCACTTATGCAGCTGAGTGTGATTTGATTGAGCGTAACGATGTTCCCGTTGACTTCAGCGGCAACACAATTTCATTCACAGCTAAACCCTTTGAGATTAAAAACTTTAAAGTTAAGTTTTAACTGTGTATGAGCGAAGGGTCTTTGGAGGAATTGTTAAACTATGCCGGAAACCCTGAGACTTGTTTTGACAGATTTTTAAGCGATAACAAAAGTAAGCTTAATACTCTCTCACCACAACAGGTTGAATATCTCCTTTCTGCAAGATATAATTGCAAAAAGGCCGAGTCGATAGTGTCTTTTACCCGACAGGAACTTGTTGAGTGCGTAAAAGAAAGACTTCTTTCTCCCGAGGGTATTCTGGCTGAAGTTTATGACAGTTTTGTTGTTGCAGAATCATTTTTTGAATAATACAATATGCCGACAGTTTTCGCTGTCGGCATATTTTTTTGCATTCATACCGACTTTTTTGTCGTTGGTGCCGGATTTATTGACTTCGATTATGGCGCTTTATATAATGTGGGCAAGGAGGAGATATTATGAAAAAAACAGTTTTAATTTTGGTGTCAGTTATTTTAATTATCGGTGCTTTTCCGTTGTGCTCATTCGCTGCTGAGGTTATCCTGTCTCAATCAGTTGATCCCACAGGAGTATTATCAACTTTGAGTGACTTGCTTGTTTACCCTCCAATGGCAGTTATGGTATTGCCGATAATTCTTTTGGTTGCCTTTGCTTTAATTAATCTTTTGATGTCTTTGATCAAAACGAAATTTAATTAAATATTATCTGTTAATAAGGAGAATTTTTATGAAAAGAGTTATTTCTGTTTTGCTGTCAGTTCTTTTGATGATCAGCTCTTTATCTTTGTGCTCGTTTGCAACGGAGGATATGGCACAACCTGATGAAACAGTCAGCGCTTCAGCGAGTGTTGATGAAACACTTCCAACCCTTGAGTTCGGTTTTTCTGAATCAGATAGTAGTGTGGATGAAGAAAGCTTTATCAATTTTGTTGCCCCTGAAGATTATTTTGACAATCTTGAAGAAGCATTTGGCTTTCTCGGTACGATGTTGGCGGCTTCTTTAATGCTTGTTTATCCGCCGATGGGTATAATTGCGCTGCCTGTATTTGTGTTTACTCCGATTGCTTTAGCTGATGTGATTTTAGCTGTTTTCGGAATTCAGGCTGATTTGCTTGAGGCTATATTTTGATATCGTTTAACTTCATACAAAACACTTCAGTTTACCGACTGCCTGTATTACAGGTGGTCGGTATTTTGCGGCATATTTTTTTCTTGTAATTTTATTCATTTTTTGGTATCATAACTTCAGTTAAATTAGTGAGGTGTTTTTATGGGATATCAGTTTATAATGCCCAAACAGATTTTTTATGGTGAAAATGCTCTTTCTGACGGTGCAGCTTTAATCTGCTCTCTCGGTAAGAAGGCTCTTATTGTTACCGACCCGATGATGGTCAGCTTAGGCAACGCAAAGCTGGTCACAGATATTTTGGCTTCAAACGATGTTGATTTCGTGATTTTTGACGGAATAACAGGTGAGCCTACCGACAAAATGATTGATAGCGGTCTTGCTGTTTATCAAAACGAAGGTTGTGATTTTCTTGTTGCCGTTGGCGGAGGTTCTCCCATTGACTCAATGAAAGCTATTGCAGCTCTCGTTACTTCGAGTGGTTCAATCAATGATTATTTAGGCAAGGTTATCACAACTCCGACTCCTCCTATGGTTGCTGTTCCCACCACCAGCGGAACAGGCTCTGAAGCCACCCAGTTCACAATTATTACAAACACTGATCAGGATATAAAAATGCTCCTCAAAGGCGCTGTTCTTATGCCCGATATAGCTGTTGTTGACCCTGCGTTTACAATGACTGCGCCAAAGTCGGTCACAGCTGCCACAGGTCTTGACGCTCTTTGTCACGCTGCTGAGGCTTATACTTCAAAAAAAGCTCAGCCTCTTACCGACAGCTACGCTCTGTCAGCGATCAAAAAGATTTTTAAATATCTTCCTGTCTGCTACAATCAGGGTGATGATGTCAACGCAAGAGCTCAGATGTCACAGGCTGCTCTTGAGGCAGGTGTGGCTTTCAACAACGCTTCTGTTACTGTTATTCACGGAATGAGCCGACCTATAGGCGCCCTTTTCCATGTGCCTCACGGAATAAGCAACGCTATGCTCCTTTGTGAATGTTTCGGTTATGTCTATGACGGTGCATATAGCCGTTTTGCCGATATGGCGAGGGCAATCGGTGCCGCTGATGAAACCGATGATGACAAATCTGCTGCCGAGAGCTTTATTGCTCAATGCAAAAAGCTTTGTGAAATATGTGAAATTCCTACCCTTGAGGGCTACGGAATCAACAAAGACGAGTTCTTTTCAAAAATTGACAAAATGGCAGGAGATGCCATAGCATCAGGCTCACCGTCAAACACTATCAAAACCGTCACAAAAGATGACGTTATCACAATGTATAAAAATTTGTGGAAATAAAAAGATGTTGAATTTGACTTGATAAGTGGTTTCAGGTATTTCAACTTTGTAAGGGTTGCTGTTGGCAGCCCTTCTTATTTTTATATCAGTCAGTGCAAATCTGAGAAAAGTCTTCTCTTTGAGACGAAAGGGGAATGAGGTGTTGATAACAGGTTGCCGGGTCGTCAACCCTTACGGACTGTTGCCGCCAACCAACTATGTTTCGTCAGAGGGAGGCAAGGAATTCTGCGAATTTTTATGCCCACATCGACCTACTCCGACTGCCTCCGATATCGTATATAAAATCAAAGTTTAACATTTTAACCCGTCTGAACCAAAAAATTTCTATAAATAGTGGACAAAACTTTTTTTCTTTGATATAATGTATCAGTAAATTTGTAAAAGGAGTTGCAAATGATGAAAAAAATGAAAAAACTTTTATCTGTTATCCTTTGCGTTGCTGTAGTTCTCGGCTCAATGTCAGGCGTTACAGTTTTTGCAGCCAACAGTGTTGGTGATGCTTTTGCAAGTATCGGTGTTAACATTGTTGACAACCTTCTTCTTGCTTTGTGTCACACTCTTGACAAAGCTCTTGAGATCACTCTCAACACAGCTCTCGGTCTTGTTGATGTTTCTGACACAGGCGCTCAGGATGTTTCAGAGTATGAAAACCCCTTGTTTGAAAAGTATGACGGTCACGACGAGTTTGTTGACTCAGCCGCTGCTGACGCAGGTTTCAGCCTCGGTTATGACAAGCGCGACATCATCCCCGAAGATTTTGCTACAGGTACATATTACAAATACGGTGCAGCAGATATGGGCGCTTTGTTTGAACACGGCACTCAGGTGAACCGCGTTCCCTCAGACCTTGCAGGTTATTACGCTGACCTCTATGCAGCTGAAAACGGTTGCACTCAGGCTGAGCGTGATGCTATCGAAGCTGACCTTGCTCAGAGATATGCTGCTGACGTTCTTGCTGTCCGTACAGTTTGTCTTGATGATTCAAGAGGTAAGGTTCTTATCGCAAGTGTTGACTCAATCGGTCTGACAAACGCAAGTAAAAATGCTATCGTAGCTCTTGTTGATGAGTATTGCACAGCTAACGGCATCAACGATATTGTAAGCATCAATGTTACTGCTACTCATACTCACAGCGGTATCGACACATTGGGTATCCTTCAGGGTATCGGTATGGTTGTTAACGGTTCTCTTTTTGAAAATCTTTTCTCAGGCGCAACTAATGACATCCCCGACTCTAAATATATGGATTTCCTTCACAAAACTGTTGCTGAGTCTATGATCGCTGCTTACAGCGATATGGAAGCAGGTTCTCTCTATTTCACAAAGGCTGATGATACTATCACCTTCACAGACGCTAACACAGGCGAAGAAAGAACTGAAAACTTCTTCCAGCCTGGCGCTGACACAACTGAAATTCTTGAAGAGATCTACAAGCTTACATTCGTTCCTGCTGATGTAACAGCTCCTGTTACAGTTATCGCTAACTTCGCTGTTCACCCCGAAAAAGTTGGTGTAAGCACATCTGAAGAGATTCTTCCCACAGCTTCTGCTGATATGATTCCTTTCATGGAGCAGCAGATTGTTAAAGCTTATGAAGCTAAAGGTCAGGATTGTAACTTCATCTATATCAACTCAGCTATCGGCTCAATGATTAAGATGGATATGGGTATCAACTCAGCTTATGAAGCATATTATCCTGAAGACGCTAAAAACCCCATTTATGACACAACTTATGAAGGACGTTCAATGCGTTACGGCATCGTTCTCGGTGACTACATCGCATCTCTTCCCCTTGGTGAAGAGGTTGAACCCATCCTCAATGTTAAAACTGATGAGATCATCGTTAAGACTGATAACTTTATGCTCAGACTTCTTGCTCTCGTTAAGCTTACAAACAATGTAATCCTCACTGATGAAGATAACAGCGTTTACACAATTTCAGAAGTCGGCTATATGGAAATCGGCGAAAACATCAAGATCTTTATGTGCCCCGGTGAAATTAACCCCGAGCTTATCGCAACTGATGACCACCTTCTTTCAGGTGATTATTCATTGACAAGAGCTGACTTCCAGTATGAGGCTCTTATCAATTATTTTGATGAAGATGATGAAGTTCTCGTATTCGGTCTTATGAACGATATGGCTGGTTATATCGACCCCGATAATGACTATTCAATCGCTCTTGTTCGTTTCAACGATTACGGCTCAGAAGGTGAATACGGCATCAAAGCTAACGCTAATGCTCTTCTCTTCTCTTATTCATCAGACATCGCTTCAACTGTTATCGGCTCATTCCTCAACGTTGTTTCTGAGGCAGACGGCGGTGAAGCTACTGACATTATTGAGGGCAACTTCGATGGCACTATTCCTTATATGAATTATGTTAAGCACATCGTAAATCATATCCTCAAAACAATCGGTCTTTAATAGCAACCAACCCCTTCCATGCCGAGTGTCTGCAAAGACACTCGGCAGTTTTACTTCCTCAAAGTATATAACCTGTTATTGTTATGACACTTTCAAGCCGGAAGTGTCTGTTTTTTTAGCAAAAAAATTGTGAGACACCTTATAAAAGTATCTCACAACTGCATGACTTTTCATTATGTCTTCAGAAACAACTACTATACATGGGAGTGGCCATTTTCTATATCCACCACAAACAGCGTATCGCCTTCTACCCGGAATTTTATCTCATAACCACAATAAGGAAAACCGTAAATTCTTTCGGGGTCGTTGTGATATGACGGTCGTGGGTCGTTTGCAAGAATTTCAGTTAATGTTTCAATAAATTGCCCGTCAGATCTTTCAATGATCCGGTCGGGTATTTTTACTTTAAGGCTATAATCTTTCACCTCATCCGAAAAGCCCCCGACAGCATCAGGGATACAGTCTGAATGAGGAAGATATGGTTTGATGTCATAAATCGGTGTGCCGTCCATCAGATCAGCGCCGAGAATGTTGATTACTGTGCCGTACTTATCTGTTTGCTCAATACTTTCAATTTTCACACAGGAAAGACCGATCGGGTTTGGTCTGAAAGGGGAGCGTGTTGCAAAAACACCGAGCCTTGTGTTGCCACCCAGACGAGGTGGTCTGACAGTGAGAGAGTTGCTTTCACCTGATTCTGAAAAATTCCAGATTATCCACAGATGCGAAAAATCTTCAAGCCCTCTGATAGCATCAGGGTTTCGGAATTCAGGCTCAAATATTATCCTGCCGGGCAGATTTTTCACAAGACCGCTTTGTCTCGGTATGCCGAATTTTGACGGAAAACCGCTTTTGATTTTTGCAATTATTTTCATTGAAGCTTCACTCATTTACAACACCTCACATAAATGATATCACAAAAGGCAAAAAAGGGCAAATTATATTAAAAAATACTCTGTTTGTTTACAAAAATTTAATCGTTAGATATTGTAAAAGTTGAATTGTTTGTGCTATAATATTATGAATAATAGTATAGGTGTATCTATGCGCTGAAAAGGAGGAGTCTGCTTTGAAAATCAGAATATTTGCATTGATAATATGTGTTGTTATGACAGCTCTGCTTTTCAGCGGTTGCTCCCTGAGTATCAAGGCTCCCGAGACCCTGATGAGTCCGCCTAAACTTGCCGGTGATTATCAGGCTTTGCAAGATGTTTTTGAAACCGAAGTCGGCTCAAACGCTGCTTTGATTGCGCCTGTCAACGGTGAACACAAGTCAGCTTTCATCGTTGGTGATTTTAATTCTGACTCTAAAGAAGAGGCGATGGTTTTTTACTCTGTCAAAGAGACCGATGAAACTGTCAGCATAGGAATTTTTAAAACCGAAAACGGTCAGTGGGAATATGTCAAATCAGTTGCCGGTCCGGGTTCGTCAATTGATACAGTTGTTATTGAAGATATGAACTCTGACGGTATTAAAGAAATTATTATCGGCTGGAACCTCTCAACCTTTAACAAACAGGTCTGTATTTATGAGCCGGATCTTACCGTGTCAAACACTTTTACAATCCTCGGTTCATATCAATACAACCTTCTTGATGTTTTTGATGTTGATTCAGACGGCAGCAAAGATCTGTTTTTTGTAAATCTCGATAACACAGCTCTTGTTCCGTCAGCGACTGCGAATGTGTTTAAAATTGATGAAAACAAGCGTGGCATCAAAGAGGCTTCAACAATCAGCATTGACGGAAATGTATCCGGCTATAATCAGATTATCGTGGGTAAAGACGGATATATTTATGTTGACGCTTTTAAAAATGAGCATGATATGATTACTGAGATTCTCAGGTGGAATAAAAACAAAGCCACCCTCGAAGCGCCTTTGTTTGATGCAGATACGCAGTCAACAACGGCTACATGGCGCAGTCACCGTATCTCTGTCAGCGATATTGATAACGACGGAAAGCTTGAAGTTCCCGTTGGTGTTGAAGTTACGGGATCTTCTCAGGTTAAATCGGGCGTACTGCAGGAAGAAAGCATTTATTACGTAAAATGGTGCTCTTTTGAAGACAATAAGCTCAAGGCTGAAAAATACTGTCTTTACAACAACACTGAGGGTTATATGCTTGATGTTCCGAGCAGCTGGGTAGGTAAGATTACTATAACCAGCCTTGATTCACAATGGTATTTTTACCGTTGGAACAAGTCAGCAAGTGAGCACATGGGCGATCTTCTTTTCACCGTGGTTTCACACGCTACCGATACCCCCGGCCTTGACGGCTATACAAGACTTACCGAGTATGAAAACAAAGCTTTTGAATATCTTATCACTTCATCAGGTAAATCTTTCGGTATTAAAGACTCACATTTTAAAAACGGATTTTCCATTACGGATATCGGAGGATAAAATATGGTTAAAAAAGTTCTGGTTGCCGAGGATGAACAGGCAATAAGAGAGTTTATAGTTATCAACCTTAAAAGAGCAGGGTATGATACCATTGAAGCTGTTGACGGTGTTGATGCCCTTATGAAATATGAAGCTGAGGGCGGTGAAATTGCCGTTGCGCTGCTTGATATTATGATGCCTAATATGGACGGTCTTGAGGTTTGTAAGCGCCTGAGAGAAAAAAGCAATTCACTCGGCATTATGATGCTCACAGCCAAAACGCAGGAAATGGACAAGGTCACAGGCCTTCTTAACGGCGCTGATGATTATGTGACAAAGCCCTTTTCTC
>JAZRME010000210.1:0-10600 GCA_045647325.1 Acutalibacteraceae bacterium
AAAAAGGTAAGCTGGTTTCACTTAATTATAATGGCAACGAGATGCTCAGAGCTCCCGTGAGACCAAACTATTTCAGAGCTCTTACCGACAACGATATCGGCACATTCAACTTTGTTCCTTATGTTATTCCTTTCCACGCAAAATACCGCTACAAGGCGGCAACAGAAATGGCAAAGGGTAAGATTAAATCTGTTAAAGAAAACAGCGACGGTACCGTTACGGTTGTAACAGCTTTCTCGGCACCTTATATGGCAGGTGTGAAAATAATTTACACCTTCAGCCCTGACGGCAAGGTTGTAATTACCCACAAAGGTAAGCCCTGGCTCATCAAGATGGTGCGCTTCGGCACGCAGTTTGCTTTGTCAGATGCATACAAAAACGTTGAGTGGTACGGCAGAGGTCCTCACGAAAATTATTGCGACAGAAAAACAGGTGCAAAAATTGCCGTTCACAAAATGACCGTTGACGAAATGGAGCATAAATATATGCGCCCGCAGGAAAATGGTTGCAGAACGGATGTGAGAACAATCAAGGTGACTGACGATAACGATAAGGGTATCAGAATCACAGGTGTCGGCAATCCGCTTTCGTTCAATGCATGGCACTATGAACAGATGGATTTGGAAAAAGCAACCCACATCCACGAGCTTGAAAAGAAAAATATCACAACCCTCAGCATTGACCTTGCACAGTGCGGCGTGGGCGGCGATATGCCCGGTATGGCATGCCTTCGCGAGCCTTATATTATGCACAGCGGCAAAGATTATGAATACACATTCACTGTTGAGCGAGTATAACAGAAAAAGAAAATCCGTATCACATCAAGTGATACGGATTTTTTATATGCTGAAATCAGCCGATAATGTTTCTCAGGAAGTTGACTGCGTCGGAAATGTCCTTTGCGGGGTTGTCACCAACTTCTCTTTCAATGGTGAGGAAGCCTTTGAATCCGATGTCATCAAGCGCAGCAAGATACTGGGGGAAGGGAACACTGCCCTTGCCGAGGGGAACCTCTTCAAAAGAATCAGCGTCAGTTACATGCTCACCTTCAACAAGAATTTTGTCTGCACCGGGCATTCCGTAAACCTTGTCGGGGTGAACATAGAAATTCTGAACGCCGTCCTTTGCGTGGGTGTGAACGATGTAATCCTTGAGGTTGTAAACAGCCTGAACGGGGTCGTCACCTGTAACCATAACAAGGTTTGCGGGGTCAAGGTTAACACCAACACCTGTTGAACCCAGAGAATCAAGGAAGCCCTTGAGCATAAGTGAGGTTTCGGGACCTGTTTCAACTGCGAAGTGAGCGCCGATTGAATCAGCATATGAGCTGAGCTCAAAGCAGGCCTCCTGCATAATTTTGTATCTGTCAGAATTGGTGTCTTCGGGAACAACACCGATATGGGTTGTGACGATGTCAGTGCCGAGTTCTTTTGCGAGGTCAAGAATTCTCTTTGACTTTTCAATTTTGTGGGGATTCTGATCTTTATGAACAAATCCGCCGCCGCCAAGGTCACCGCAAAGAGCTGAAATTACAAGGCCGTTGTCTTCAACAAGAGCTTTGAATTCGCGTCTTTTCTGAGCGTCCATATTTTCAGGGGCCATATCGCCTCGTGAAGCATAAATCTGAATTCCGTTTGCGCCTACTTCGGCAGCTTTTTTAACAGCCTCCGGAATGGGCAGACGGAAAGAATCGACTATAACACCAATAGGGAATTTAAACATAATATTATCCTCCTTAAAAATCAAAAGCCTTTATAAGCTCATTTGTAATAAGTCTGTGACCTGCCGGTGTGGGGTGAACACCGTCTATGAGCCAACAATCTGTGGGTGTGTTTTCACTTACTTCGTTGAATTTGTCCTGAAGGGGAACAAAAATAAAACCGAATTTTTCAGCAAGTGATTTTGCTTTTTGAGCAACTGCACTGACTTTTGTTTCAAAATCAGACCAACGAGCCTCTGTAGCTGTGCCTTTGAGCACAAAGGGCTCAAGCACGGCAATTTTGATGTCGGGAAGCTCTTTGAGAATATCCTCAAAAAGCATTGTCATTATCTGCTCATATCTTTCGGGTGAAACCCCGTTATCGCCGTTTATACCGTGCCATACATCGTTAACACCGATTAAAATGCTCATATAGTCAGGCTTGAGGTTGACTATGTCTGTGTACATTCTGTTATACACAGAAATACTTCTGTCACCGCTTATGCCTTTATTAAAAAATCTGAATTCACCGGGATGTCTGAATCCGACTTCACCGGCAAACATATTGGGGTAACCGAGACCGAAACTGTAGCTGTCTTCTCTGTCACGCTGTCTGTCAGCGTCGGTTATCGAATCGCCCTGAAAAAGAAAAATTTTCATTAAAATCACCTCCATTAAATTATAACTGTTGTTGATAAGGAATACAAGAGAAAAAAGGAAAAATTTTATTTGTAAAATATTAAAGAAAATACTTGCATATTGTCGGTTAAGGTATTATCATATATAAGCGATATTATTGAGAAGGGGGTCAGGCAGTTGGTTTTTTCAAGTCTGTTCTTTTTGTTTGTTTTTTTGCCGTTGACATTGTTAGTGCAACATTTTATGCCTGATGTCCGATTTAAAAATGCAGTTGTGCTTATTGCTTCAATTGTTTTTTATGCATGGGGTGAACCTAAATGGATAGCCGCTATGCTGCTTGTGACGTTAGTTGATTATTTTGCCGGTATTCTGATTGATAAATATCGCGGCACTTCAAAGGCAAAAGTTTCTCTTGTTTTGTCGGTTGCGCTCACTCTCGGAACTCTTATTGTTTTTAAATATCTCAACTTTTTTACAGACAATATATTTTCACTTTTCGGGTCAGATTATCAGACAAACATAGCCTTGCCTATAGGTATTTCATTTTACACTTTTCAGGCTATGTCTTATGTGATTGATGTTTATCGTGACGATGTCAGATGTCAACGCAGCTACCTGAGGCTGTTGTTGTATGTGAGTATGTTCCCTCAGCTTATTGCCGGTCCGATTGTCAGATACAGCGATATCGAAAAAGAGATTGAAAACAGAGTAATCACCTTTGATAAAATCTCACAAGGTATCACCCGTTTTGTTATCGGTCTTTTTAAAAAGGCTGTTTTTGCCAATTTCTTAGGTGAAACGGCAACGATGTTCCTTGACGGAGATTTATCACAGGTAACTGCTGTTCAGGGTTGGCTTGGAATTATTTCATATTTCTTCCAGATTTATTTTGATTTTTCGGGTTATTCCGATATGGCGATAGGTCTTGGTAAGATGATGGGCTTCTCTTTTCCCGAAAACTTCAATTACCCTTATATGGCGAAGTCGGTCACTGAATTCTGGCGTCGTTGGCATATTACATTAAGTTCATTTTTTCGTGATTATCTTTATATTCCCCTTGGCGGCAACCGTAAGCATCATCTTCTGAATCTGTTTATTGTATGGCTCTCAACAGGATTCTGGCACGGTGCAAGTTGGAACTTTGTGTTGTGGGGGTTTTACTATTTCCTGCTCCTTGTTCTTGAAAAAAAGATTTACGGAAAATATTTGGAAAAGCTACCGGTTTTAGTGAGAAGGCTTTACAGCGTTTTAGCTGTTATTGTCGGTTGGGTTTTCTTTTATTTTGAAGATATGTCCGATGTCGGCGGATTGTTCGGAGCTATGTTTGGCTTCAATGGTTTTGCCAAGGCAGGTGACGGAACTTTAATTCTCAACAGAGCAGTTCTGATTATTACAGCTGCTATAGCATCAACACCTTTTGCAAAGATGTTGGTTAAAAATTTAAAGTTAAGGCTGATAAGACATCGTGGAGGCAAAGAATCAATCCAGGTTCTGACCATTGTTTTTCAGCTTGCAGTGTTGTTTGTTTGCGTAGCTGCGCTTGTGGGTTCAACTTATAACCCGTTCCTTTATTTCAGATTTTAAAAAGTTTATCAACAGAAAGGTGGTGTGGGTATGTCCTCAAAAAGAAGCAAAAAGAAACATCAGAAACAACTTGCCGAAAAGCAGGTTGAAAAAGAGAAACAGACAGAACAGACGGATGTATCCGAAACCGAAGCTGTTGATGAAAATATTGATGAAGTAACAGTATGCGAAACTGCTGAAGATGTTACAGATAAATCAGTTGACGAAACAGTTGCTGAAACTGAAAATGATATTGTTGATGATGTCACTGATTCTGAACAGGAAGACAGTCAGATAAATGATTTGCAACAGGTTGAAAATGAAGACTTTGTTGTTATGATGCAGGACTTTAAGGCGGCTGTTGAGCATATAAATGAAAAAGATCCTGATGAAGAAACGCTGATAAGGCTTTTTGGCGAGTGCGATACTGATTCTCTTAAAGAGAAAGTTATAGAGCACCCTTATGAAATTATAGAAAAAGAACCTCTTAATATTTCAAAAATAGTGATGCACTTTTTATATGTTGCGTCAGCTTTGCTGTTTGTCGGTGTGTTGGCCGTTTTTGGAGTGATAAGCTTTTTTGATGAAGACAAGCTTGTGTCACAATCTGAAAACAGAGCTCTTGCTCAGAGGCCTGAGTTGACATTAACAAGCATTTTTGACGGCAAATATACTGTTGAGTTTGAAAATTATTATACAGACAATTTCCCTGCCCGAGATTTCTTTATTTCGGTTAACGGAAAGATTAAAAATATTATGACCCGATTCTCTGTCGGTGAAAATTCAGATGTTATTATAAGTGTTGACAAGTCTGACAACGATTTTGCCGGGGAGGGTGTCGACCTTGATAATAACGCTGAAGATACTGATGTTATGAAAGAAAACACAGCCGAGGTTACCCCTGAAGAAGAGGCTACAATAAAAGGCTCAATTTTAATCAGTGATAAAAGAGCGATGGAAATTTATACCTACAAAGAAAGTGATGCCAAAAGATACACATCTATTATCAATAAAGTGTCTGCTTCTTTGCCTGAGGGTGTAAAATTCTATTCTCTGGTTGCTCCCACTTCAGTTGAATTTTACGGCACAAAAACTTACCGTGAGGGTATTTATTCTCAGCGTGAAGCAGTTAAAAAAATATATTCAATGTTAAATAAGAATGTTATAACTGTTGACGCATATTCGGCGCTTGTTGATAAAAGTGATGAATATATCTATTTCCGCACAGACCATCACTGGACAGCAAGAGGCGCTTACTATGCATACACGGCGTTTTGCAAGTCTGCCGGAATGACAGCTCCTGAAATAGATTCTTTTATAACTCATAACATTGAGGGGTTTGTCGGTTCTCTTTATCGTTCTTCACAGGCTGATGTGCTTAAAAACAATCCTGATTATGTTGAATGTTTTGAGCTTCTCGTTGATGCAACAAACACGGTATATACAACCCCTGAAATGACTGACGGTGTCAACACCTATATCGTCGCTAAAAAGGTGAGCGGTGATAACAAATACCTTGCTTTTATTTCAGGTGACCAGCCTATTGAAAAAATTAAAACCAATGTTGCCAACGGCAAAAAAATTCTTGTGCTTAAAGAATCTTTCGGTAATGCATTTGTGCCGTTCCTTTGCAACAACTATGAAGAGATTTATGTTGTTGACCCGAGAAAGGCTGACTTATATCTTCCTGATTTTGTTGAGAAAAATTCAATCGGTGAGGTTCTTGCAATAAACTATTGTTTTGGTATTTCAAACTCAAAATATTGCAAAGAGATGGAAAAACTCGTTGTTAAAGAAGCTGAATAATGAGGTCAGATTTATGAAAAAAACAGTTGCATTTTTATTAGCTCTTTGTTTGTTGACTTTTGTTGGCTGTTCGGGTGATTTGTCTGACGGTGAAAAGGCTTCATCTGTCGATGGTGAAACAACAACTTCAACAACTGTTGCTGACGCAACAATACCATCGCAACGGATTGAGCATATAGCCGAAAAGCTTGAAAAAGGAATGCTGGAAAATTTTGACGGCTACAGCGATGAAGAAAAAGAGCAGATTAAAGAAGCTGTTGAGAAAGACGGCTACACTCTTGAATTTAATGATGACGGCTCAGGCAAACTTTCCAATGAAGAAGGCGAGTGGACTGTGGCTGCCGGTTGGGTTGATAATGAATATACCCGTGGTGTGCCGGAAATGGATTTTGCCGTTATCACCATGAGTATGGAAGATTCGGATAACGGCGGAGACTACTATATGTTTCTGATTCGTCAGGCTGATTTTCTTGAAGTAGAAAATTATGTTGAAACGCTTTGTCAGGTGGGGTTTGACAATATTGAAACAAAGGTTATAAACCAAGATGTTGAAACAATAGTTTTTGAGGCTGAAAACAAAGACGGCAAGGGCATTGAACTTGGATATTCCTCAAACGGGTTTACAATAAAAATATATAAATGATTTTGCGGCGCAATTCCTTAAAGGAGTTGCGTCAATTTTATTTTTGAAAATATAAATATAAAAGCTATAAAGTGATTGAATTATTTTGATTTTTGTGATAAAATTCGTATAACTTTGATTATCTCAAAATAAGATTTTGTGATGATTTTGGTATTATTAAATTGTTAGGAGTAAGATGTTAAATGAGTTCAGCTATTAAAGATTGGTTTTACAGAATAACCCACAACTGTAAAAAGTGGGAAATGGTTCTTTGGTGGGTTTTCAGAGGTATTATGGCTTATGGTCTTGTTGAATCATTTGTTAATGCCGATAAATACGAAGACCGAATCAGAACAATGATGATCGTCAATCTTCTTTGTTGCTTCGGTTGGGAGCTTTTTCAGGCTTTTCCTAAAACACATTTATTCAGATATCTTCCGTCATATCTTCAGAATTTTACAAGTGTATATGTGTTCCTGACAGCTTTTATGGGCGCTTATGTCAATTGGTATTATGAAGTATGGTGGTGGGATAAGTCACTTCACCTTGTCAGCGGCGGACTTCTTGTAATGGTCGGCTATGTTATGGTCAAAGCTTATGAAAACCGTGATGGCCACAAGGTGCCTGTTACGGTGGCTGTTTTTGCGGCCTTCTGCGCATCATTTATGTTCGGAACTTTCTGGGAATGCTTTGAGTTCACTTTTGACCAGCTTTTTGGCAGCGACACACAGCATTGGTCATACAAACTCGCTGAAGAAGCAAACAACCTTACTCTTATTTTTCAGCCGTCAAAAGAATTCCATTCACAGGATTGGTTCGGCAGATTTGCAATTATTGACACAATGACAGATATTGTATCAAACACAGTCGGTGCAGTTGTTTGCGGTATTATACTTAAACTTGCTCTTTTGAAAACAGAAAAAGAAGAAAGAGCAGCAAAAAAAGAAAAGGTTTCTGTTAAATAAAAAAGCTGAATTTTAAAAGGAGGTGAGAGGCGTATGAAAAAATTTATTGCAGTTTTTATGGCTGTGATATTAGCTATGGGCTCTGTTGGCGTTGTTGCTTTTGCAGACAAAGCTGATAATTACAACGGTTACCCTATTGTGCTTGTGCCCGGTTATGCCTCTGCATCTCTTTGTTATGAAAAAGACGGTGAAGTTTATTCTGCCTGGGGTTGGAAGGTTGAAGACCTGACCACTGATTTTGCAGATAATGCACTTGCTCTTTTAAACGGATTTGAAATTTCTCTGAGAGGCGGAAGAGAGTATTTTATCAATGCTGTCGGTCAGACGCTTCAAAAAATGTTTGAGCCTATGGAATGTAACCCTGACGGCACGAGCAAAATGAATGTCAGACCCGTTTTGTTTAACGCTGATGTGACTAACGATAAATATATGAATGCAGTTTACCCCGATGGCGATTACAGGGTGGAGCTTGATATGACAGGCGCTATCGATGAGCTTGTGGGTGAAGAAAATGTGTTTTATTTTAATTGCGATTTCAGAATGAGCGCTATTGTCTGCGCCAATGCTCTTGATGAATATATTACACAGGTTAAAAAATTCACTGGCAAAGATAAGGTTAATATCATCGCCGTGAGTCACGGCGGGTTGATAACAGCGACATATCTCGCTCTTTATATGCAAAAACAGGATGTTTATAATATCGTTATGGACGAACCTGCTTTGGGTGGAGCTCAACTTGCAGCTGACTTTTTTAACAACTCAATTGAACTTGATGAAGAGTCGCTTGTGAATTATCTTGAGTATCATTCACAGTTAGAAACTGATTTTGATTGGTTGGTTAAATCTCATCCTCTGTCATCTGTTGATGAAATTGCTGAAAAAATTGTTCCCTATGCTATTGAGTCAGTTAAATATTGGGGCAGCCTTTGGGATTTTATTCCTTTGGATGAATACGAAAGACTTAAAAAAATTCACCTTGATGAAACCGAGTCTGCCGAACTTATAGCGCAGAGTGATTTTGTTCATTACAAGGTTATGAAAAATCTTCGTGAGATTTTTAAAGATGCTAAAGCGCTTGGTATGAATATCAATATAATTGCAGGTGCCGGTCACGAAATTCTTACAGGAACAGCGGAAAACTCTGACGGCATTATTACTGTAAAATCTTCTACCGGGGCAACCTGTGCGCCTTATGGTGACCGCTTTGCTGACGGATATGTTCAGGCTATAAATACAGGTGAGCGTATGATTTCACCCTGGATGGATATTGATGCCTCTACCTGCTATCTGCCTTATAACACCTGGTTTGTCAACGGTTTATATCACGGAATGGAATTCTGGGATGAGTATTCAAGATCTCTTCTTATGAAGCTTGTCACAACTACCGAACCGATTGATGTGAACTCTGACAGTTATTACACAAGATTTCACGACACAACAAGTGTAACGGCTTCTGTATTTTCGGCTTTTGATAAAAGTGAAAAGGGTTATCTCACCTCTGATGATACCAGCCTTAAGGTGACTAATATCTCTGATAAATATCAGATGATTGTTCTTGATATCAACTGTGACGGAGCTGATATCAATTTTGATTGGGGTTTTCATTTACTTGCTCCCGGTGAAAGTCTTAACGCAGTCTTTGATGGCAAACTGCCGCAGGGAACAGCTGTTTCACAGGTGACTGTAACTTATTTTCTGGTTGGCAGCCCTACGCCACTCAATCAGCGTAAGCAGGAGTTCACTGTTATAAACGGTGAGAGGGTTATGACCGGAGAAGCGTTTGCTTCAAAAGAATATCTCTCAACCTTTGAAAAAAGAGCAGATGAAAAAATTGTCGGCGTTTGTGACAAAATCGGAATAACTGATTTGCTGAGCGCAGCGTTTGATGCCGCTTCTTCTCAATGGAAAAGAATCGAAAAATTTATTGATAAATAAAAATCTGTTATACGCGAGTATAATGGATTTTTTTATTTTTTGCACATATGTTTTTAAGAAAAAGGCAAATTTAAACTTGAATTTGCACATATATTGTGGTATAATCTTCAAATAACTTTTAAAGGAGGGGTAGTTTTGCTGATGTATCCGGTGTTGGGGATGCCTGTTGTTTTCTGGCTTTTATGTGTCCTTACTTTCAGCCTTACATTGCTTAACGGATTTCTTGATGGCAGCAACGCTGTTGCGACACTTATCGCAAGTCGCTCAATGAAACCTAAAACTGCGTTACGCTTTGCTGCAACGGTTGAGTTTATTTCTCCTCTGACTTTGTTTATTACAGGTTTTGGCGTTTCACGCGCTATTCAGAATATGGTTTATGAAGAGAACTACATAGGCGCAACAGGTGAAGATCAATATCGTGCTCTCTGTTTTATCGGTGCCGGTGTTCTTGCCGCTGTGTTGTGGGATTTAACTGCATGGCTTTCACATGTTCCGTCAAGCTCAACTCATGCGCTTCTCGGCGGTGTTGTCGGTTCAAGCATTGTCGCTTACGGCTTTGGCAGTGTTGCCTGGTTCCAATTTTTATACAGAGTTATTCTTATGATTTTTTTGGCTCCTGTTGTTGGTTTTGTTGCAGGTTTTGTTATTATGAAACTTTGCAAAACTGTTTTTATGAGCGCATCACGAGGGGCAAACAATGTGTTTAAAAAGCTTCAGGTGTTTAATGTTCTTTTACTCGCATACAGCCACTCAACTCATGACTCACAAAAGACATTAGGTATTATTATGCTTCTTATGTCAATCTGTGGCGGTACGGCTGCAACTCAGCCACCTGTTTTTGCTGTTCTGATTGCCGGTACCTGCCTTGCAACGGGTATTCTTTTTGGCGGTTATAATATTATCAGAACCGTCGGCATGAAAATCTTTAAGGTTAAACCTATTCACGCTTTTTCATCTCAGCTTGCTTCGGCAACATCTTTGTTGACAGCTAACGCTTTGGGCGTTCCCGTTTCATCAAGCCACATTGTAAGCACATCTGTTATGGGTGTCGGTGCTGCTGAAAGATTGAGCGCTGTAAGATGGATAAATGTTAAAAAAATTGTCACATCATGGTTTATTACTGTTCCTATTGTAGGCTCTCTCGGAGCATTGTTTTGCTTTATTCTTATTAAAGTTGTAGGTGTTTAATTATGGATTTTATGACAATTCTCACCAAAGTAGTTGCTTTTTTCTGCAGCTTTCTTATTCCTCTTTCAAACGGATTAAATACTCTTTTTAACGGTGATATTTATCCTTTTGAATCAAACACCAAGGTCATAGGTCTTGAAACTTTTGACAGAAGTCAGGGCGTTACAAATGACGGTGAATATT
>JAZRME010000211.1:0-6319 GCA_045647325.1 Acutalibacteraceae bacterium
TATCAGATGATTGAGCAGGGCAAACGAATCGAAAAGCTCCCCGGTCTTCCGAAATCACGCAACGCTCATGTTTCTGAATTTTTCCGTGAAGTTGATAAGGTTGCAGATAAGCTCCCGGTGTGGGATGGCGAAATGTATTATGAAAATCACCGAGGAACATTCACAAGCCAGGCTTTTGTTAAAAAGAACAATCGTCAGGGTGAATACCTTATGCGAGATGTTGAACTTCTTTCTGTTCTTGCCGGTGATGAATATGACAAAGCTGAAATAGAAAGACTCTGGAAGCTTCTTCTTATAAATCAATTCCATGATATACTTCCGGGCACATCCATTCACGAGGTGTTTGAAGTTTGCCGTGAAGAATACAAAGAAATGCATGAGGGCGGCAACAAGATCATTTCTCAGGCAAAAGCTTCAATTGAAAATAAAATCAACTCAGCAAAAGATGCAATTATTGTATGGAACACACTCACCTGGCCTGCAGACGGAATTGTCAAAACTGAAATTCCGTTTAAAGCAAACGGTGTCTGCGATAAAGACGGTACATCTCTCCCCTGTTGTGTTACAAAATCAGACAACGGATATGAGATTGAGTTTATAGCCAAAGATGTTCCTGCATTAGGTTACGGAATTTATACTCTTGTTGAAGAAAAGGCTGAATTCAGCAGCGTTTACGCTTCAACTGACTGCCTTGAAAATGAGTATCTGAAAGTTGAACTTGACGAAAACGGACTTCTTGATAAAGTCATCGACAAAGAAACAGGCCGTCAGATTCTTACAGACAAAGGTAATCTTCTTACAATTTCAATGGATAAGCCTATTGTTGAAAGCGCATGGAATCTTGAGTTTGACTACCAGATGAAACAGTGGGAACTTCTCAAAGCAGAAAGTATTGAGGTAATTGAATCAAATGAACTCCGTGGTGTTATAAGAATTGTAAGAAAATTCAACAAATCTACAATTACACAGGATCTCATTCTTGAAAAAGGCAAGAAAACCCTTGACTTTGATACAACCGTTGATTGGTGGGAAAGAGAAAAGGTACTTAAAGCTGCATTCCCTGTTGACATCAGAAGCAGAAATGCAAGCTGCGAAATTGCCCACGGCTCTGCTGAATATCCCACTCACTATAACACCTGCTATGACCAGGCCAAGTTTGAATTCTGTGCTCACAAATGGGCTGATCTTTCAGAGGGCGGCTACGGCGTAAGTATTATCAATGACTGTAAATACGGCTACAACGTTCACGATAATGTTATGAAAATAACCTTGATGAGAGCGCCCAACAACCCTGATGCAACCGGTGATGAGGGTATCAGCACCTTCCGTTATTCACTTTATCCCCATGCAGGAGCCTGGAGAGAGGCTGACACAGTTAAACTCGGCTTTAACGAAAATATCCGTCTGAAAGCCGGATTTATCAAAGGCAACGGTGGTGATGATTGCGGTCATTCATTCGGCTCAATCAATAAAGAAAATGTTATTCTTGATGCGCTCAAACCTGCTCAGGACGGTAACGGAATTATCGTCAGAGTGTATGAAGCAGAAACAAGAAAAACAGACGTTGAAATGGAATTTGAGCTTGATTACAGCCGTGTTATTGAATGTAATCTTATGGAAACGGATGAAAAAGAAGTCCCTGTTGATGGCAAAAAATTCTCATTCACAATTAAGCCCCACGAAGTTAAAACCTTCAGATTGGTTAAATAAATTAAACGCTCGGATCATACAATCCGAGCGTTTTTTTACTTAAAAATAGCGCCCGGCATCAGCCGAGCGCTTGATTATTGTTTAAGGGTTTTTAAGCATTAATACCAGATGAAACCTAACAAGAAAATTCTGATAATCCACTGCCACCAAGTATAGGAAACCTCAACATCCGTTTGAGCAACAACTTCTCCATCTACTTCAGCATATACTGTAGCACTTCCTGCGCTCTTATAATGTACTTCACCTGTTATTTCATCAACAACAACAACATTTTCATTACTTGAAGACCATTTTACTTTATCATTATCGTTATTATCAAAAGTATAGTCTTCTTTATACTGTAAATTTGTTGTTTCAGATAAAACGGGTACCAAAAGACCTGACTCAATTGCCTCTTCTTTTGTTATCTCATCTAACAAAACCTCCGGAGGGTTAATTTCAATTTCAGGCAACCTTGTTCCATTAGCACCTATGGCACCACCACTATAGACTATATTATCCCAATCGTTATAGCTTTCTAACTCTTCATATGAACCACTATTATTAACATCAACTTTTAAAGATGAATCATCTGTGTCTCCATCGCAATTAAAATCTACTGCGTTTCTAGAAATTTCAAAGACAGTTTTCTCTTCACCATTAATTGCAAACCATAAAAATTTCGAACCATTATGCCATTTTGTTCCCAATCCTGTACCGCTAGTAACTCCATTAGGATCGAAACCACTGCTTTCTACCAAAGACTTTTCATTTATAGTAGGTAACACATATCTAGAATAGTCCAATTTGGCATTTGAACTTCCCCTTCCAACTAAACCAGTTGTTTGGAACAAGTAATTCATCACGCTTAAATAATTTGGTTTATAATGCTCATGGTCATTTCCGCCGTGGCGCAATCCCAAAGTATGTCCAAGTTCATGCATAAAAGTACCAGCCACTTCAAGATCACTATCTATCCAACCAGCGTTCGCTACAATAAACATCTGACCAGGAATACCACTTGCTATACCTGATGAAGTACCATTATTATACTTAAAAGCAAAAAGTGCGTGTCTAAACACTCTACGCCTTGCTTCCGAAAAATTATTCTCTACAATATTTTCCCACTGTGAATAGTTATTTGTAAGATCCAAATTTGCTGAAAAGCTTACACTATTTCCACCTGAGCCACCGGGATAACTGCTCCATCTTTTTCCAGTTACAAAATCAGTAGAGTCTGATCCAAAGTCAATATGAATATTTATTCCACCATTAGGACTATTTTGAAAAGCTTCATAAACCATACGCATAGCTGTGCTTGTGGGACGGAAATTATGAGTACTGTTCACCATCCAGTCAACTTCAACAAATATATCTGGTTTATTTGGATCCGCACCCATTTTATTTAATGCTAAATCTATAACACCATCTTCATCAATATCAATACCATTTGTTTCCCATTCATCCGGCAAACCATCACCATCGGTATCAAACATATAATTGTTTTTGCTAATTATATTTACAATATCACCTATAATGGTATTCAAATCATCTACCGATGTAATCGGATAGTATCCTGCATTTTGAATATCGTTCAAAAGACGAGAACAGAAAGAAAAGTTTTCTGAATTTAAATTATGAAAAAATCCAAGTGAAATGATATTATTTTCTTCCCAAAGTCCTACGGCTTCACTATAAAGTGAATTCGCATATCTGTACAACTCATAGTCATAACCATAATTTGAACCCAAATAATCCGTCGATAAATATTGACCATTTATTTCACTTTTTCCATATGTTGGAAGACCATCCGTCATAACAACAATGTTTTGCTGTTTGTCTTTAGAGGAATCAAACATTGTTGCGGCTTTTTCCAAAGCAGCGGTGGTATTGGTCCAAGAACCATAACCATTAAGCTGATTGATTGCACTATTCAATTTATTGATATCAGTTGTTGGATAGCATGTAGAAACGACGCTTGTATCGTAAACAACAATACCAACTTCTACATCATTTGCCAACAATTTATCACAGAATAATTTCGCAGCCTCTTTTGCTTTCTGTATAGGAGTTCCATCCATACTCACACTATTGTCTATTATGAGAATCGTACTGCTACCATCATCTCCTTTTTCAACTGAAAAGGCCATAATTGACGAAAAGAGACAAGTACCTAACAATAGTAAAACTGATAAAATAATACACAAGAATTTTTTTAGTTTAATCATAAGAATTTTTTTCCTTTCTTCATATTTTTATGTGGTGTGATCTCCGCCTCTGTTTATCATCATCTCCTCTTTAATTAATTTGGAAGCACCACTATCATTCTGTATAAAAATGCATCAAATGCATCATTTAGCCAAATCATAACGCTTATATTTCAATTTGTCAATTATTTATGCACAAAAAATACAAAAAACGAACACTATTCCTATTATGGACGTGTTCGCTTTTTAACCCTCACCCTCTGTGGATGTATATCATATATGATATCATTTTACATATCGTATTGTAGCATATCTTACAATCTCTTGTCAATATAAAATTATTATGGAAATAATAATTGAAAAGGAGATATGAAACATGAGCGAATTTAAGGGTAACGCGCTTAAAATAAGACGAAGAGGTGAAGACGGCAATCGTGTTATTTCTGTCAGATTAAGAGAAGAACTCCTTGTTTCACTTGATCGGATTGCTGCCGAAACCCATTATTCACGCAATGAGCTTATTAATATCATTCTTGAGCACGGAATTAATAATATTGTGATTGAATAAAAAACACTTGATTTAATATTAAAATAATGTTATTATTTTGTTGTTCCCGTGACTGACGGATTTTATGGTGAAACAACACCGGGAAGCGGGAATCAGGGCAATCGCCCTTTCAGCCGACCGTCTGGGCAGATTTCTTTTGGGGAAATCTGCCCCATTTTTGTAATAAAGGAGTTTTTTGAAATGACCGATATTGAAATTGCTCAGAGTGCTGAAATGCAACCCATTACAGAAATCGCAAAAACTGCAGGTATTGATGACAAATACCTTGAACAATACGGCAAATATAAGGCAAAGGTTGACCTTGCCATTCTTAAAGAAAATCAAAAACCCGAAGGCAAACTTATTCTCGTTACTGCTATTACTCCCACCCCTGCCGGTGAGGGAAAAACCACAACATCAATCGGCCTCGCTGACGGACTTAAAAAAATCGGCAAAAATGTTGTGATCGCTCTTCGTGAGCCTTCACTCGGCCCTGTTTTTGGCGTTAAAGGCGGTGCTGCAGGCGGCGGTTACGCTCAGGTTGTGCCTATGGAAGATATCAATCTTCACTTCACAGGTGACTTCCACGCTATCGGTGCGGCAAACAATCTTCTTGCCGCTATGCTTGATAACCATATTTATCAGGGCAACAAGCTTAATATCGACCCCAGAAGAATCACATGGAAGCGTTGCGTTGATATGAATGACCGTCAGCTGCGTTTTGTTACAGACGGTCTCGGTGGAAGAATTAACGGTGTTCCCCGTGAAGACGGCTACGACATCACTGTTGCTTCTGAAATTATGGCTGTGCTTTGCCTTTCAAATTCTATCACAGACCTTAAAGAGCGTCTTTCAAGAATTATTGTCGGTTACACATATAATGAGGAGCCTGTTACTGCAGGTCAGCTTAACGCAGCAGGAGCCATGACAGCGCTTCTTAAAGATGCGATCAAACCTAACCTTGTTCAGACACTTGAAGGCACCCCTGCTCTTGTTCACGGCGGTCCTTTCGCCAATATAGCTCACGGCTGTAACTCTGTTACTGCAACAAAACTCGCTCTTAAACTCGGTGATTATGCTGTTACCGAGGCAGGTTTCGGCGCTGACCTCGGCGCTGAGAAATTCCTCGACATCAAGTGCCGTTACGCAGGTCTTAACCCCTCAGCTGTTGTTATTGTTGCAACAGTTCGTGCTCTTAAAATGCACGGTGGTGTTGCCAAAACTGACCTTGGCGCTGAAAATCTCGAAGCACTTGAAAAAGGTATTCCGAATCTTCTTCGCCATGTTTCAAATATTAAAAATGTTTATAAGCTTCCCAGCGTTGTTGCTGTTAACCGTTTCCCCACCGATACAGATGCCGAAATTAATCTTATCATTGAAAAATGCAAAGAATTGGGCGTTAACGTTGTTCTTTCAAATGTATGGGCTGAGGGCGGCAACGGTGGCGTAGAGTTGGCTGAAGAGGTTGTACGCCTTTGTGAGGAGGATAATGACTTCACATTCTGCTACGACCTTGATATGAGCATTGAAGAAAAGATTGACACAATCATCAAAAAGATTTATGGTGGTAACGGTGTCGCTTTCCTTCCCAAGGTTAAAAAACAGATTCAGCAGTTGACCGACCTTGGTTACGGCAATCTTCCCGTTTGTATGGCAAAAACGCAGTATAGCTTCTCTGATGACGCAACCAAAATGGGCGCACCCGAAGGATTTACTGTTACTGTTAAAAACATCAAAGTTTCAGCAGGTGCAGGTTTCATAGTAGCCCTCACAGGCGATATTATGACTATGCCGGGGCTTCCTAAAGTTCCTGCAGCAGAAAAAATAGACGTTGATGAAAACGGCGTAATCAGCGGACTTTTCTAAGAGGCGGAGC
>JAZRME010000212.1:0-4964 GCA_045647325.1 Acutalibacteraceae bacterium
GTTGTTTTTTCGGCAGGTGACAGTATCAATGACTATTCTTTTGAAATTGATACAACTCAGGTTGGTGAAGAATTACCCAATGTTGTGAGTAATGTCAATGTGTGGGAAATGGGCAATCAGTTTGTTAATCCGACCGCAAACGAAAAATACAATATTTTTGAGTTTGTTGAATATGTTCAGCTTATGCAGTGCACTGGCGGTAATGCAACGAGAGATCTGTTTGAAGATCCGCTGAATTTCGATGTTCTTGATGACTATAAGTTTGACAAGTTAATTGATAACTGTAAGGGGATTCTTTCTCTTGGAGCGAAGCCTCATCTTAAGCTCGGTAGTGTACCTCTCAAATATTCGACTAATGCCGTTAAAGGTGCTGATTTTGACACCAATATCTATCCGCCCGATGATTACGATGTTTATTATGATTATATGGTTGCAGTTGCAAAAGCCCTTGTTGATGAATTCGGCAAGGATGAGGTTCTCACATGGCGCTTCGGTGTTATGACTGAGTACGAAAATGAGCAATGGTTCAAAGCTCCTAACGGCTCAATGGGTGATACCGCTGTGGCATATTGTAAACTTTATGACTACACTGTTGCCGCCTTGCAGGAAGTTATCGGTGAAAATGTTTTTGTAGGTGCTCATTCTATGACAGTTACTGAAGGATTATGGGACGAAGAAAGTTTCATTCTTCATTGTGGTCAGGGTATTAACTATAAAACAGGGGAGAGAGGCACTCGTGTCTGCTTCCTTTCGGGTTCATTCTATGACAGCACTCCCGGAGAATATACAAGTGGCTACACGCTGCCCGAAACTATCAGTTATCTTCAGACAACTGCCGAAAAAGCAGGGCTTAAGGATCTGATTTTTGGCATTGACGAAGGCAGAATCCTTTGTGGTAACACAAGCGGTAAAAACTCTGACCAGCTTCATACAAGAACTGTGGGCTACACTTATCAGGCTGCGTATGATGCAAGACTTTATAAACAGCTTTTTGACACAAACGGTGATTATTTCTCAACCTGGGGATATCTTTCAAACGGACTTATTGACGGCTATCCGACGGTGAGCTATCATGTAGCGGACTGTATCTCACGCTTTGCCGGTTCAAAACGTGTCAGCGTTGTAAAAGCTGACGAGGGTGTTATATACAACAATGAGGTTGAAGCAGTCTCAGCTTATGATGATTCAACTCAGACACTTCGTGTGATGGCTTATAATTTTAAAAATAAAGTTGATTATAAAAAAGATATCGATCTGAATTTTTTAATCAATGCTCCGCAGTTCAATGGTGAACAGGTTAAGGTTACAGCTTATGTTATAGACGATGATGCCAATTACTTTGATGAATGGATTGATGACAGAAAAGTTTATAACATAGGTGATGATTGTTTTAATTGGTCTCCGGAAGATCCTCAGATCGAAAGCTATACAACTCTTGATGACCCTGAAGCAAGGAATATCTATTTCACACACCTTCGTGATAAATATGAACAGTGCGCTCAGCTTAAGCCGGTGAGTGAGGTTGTTACATTAAACGGTTCAACCTTGTCACTTGAAACCGATCTTGCGCCTAACGGAGTAATTTTTTACGAAATTACAAAAGTTTAATATTAAAACTGCTCTGAAGCTTAACTACTTCTGAGCAGTTTTTTGATTTTGAAAGAGAAAACAGACTGTTTTTGACAAAGTCAGGAAAAAACTTTTTATTTTTCTCTTTTTTGTTGCATTTTTTTTCTTTTGGTGATAAAATTGTATAGGTTAAAGGGAAAATTGGATTGTTATGCATTTTTCAAGGAGCGTTTAAATATGGATAAGTCGTCATTAAATTCAAAACATTATTTTGTTATTGACTTGGCTCACATAATCAAAACTATCTGGGGCAGGGCATGGGTTGTTGCTGTCAGCGGAGTTGTTTGCGCTGCAATAGCTTTTTCAATAGCTTCATTTTTGATTGCACCGAGCTTTTCTTCATCGATTATGCTTTATGTAAATAATAGCTCTTTTAATGTAGGTGACCTTGGTTTCAGTATCAGTTCATCTGAAATCAGCGCTGCTCAGAGTCTTGTTAAGACTTATTCTGTTCTTTTAAAAAACAGAACTACATTAGAAAAGGTTGTTGATGTTACAGGTCTGGATTATACCTGGAAAGAGCTTTATTATATGATAGAAGCTACTCCTGTTGATGAGACTGAAATTATGGGTGTTACCGTTACCTGCGGTGATCCTTATGAAGCTGAAAAAATCGCTAACGGAATAGCCAAGGTGCTTCCGAAAAGAGTTTCAGAGGTTGTTGAGGGCAGCACTATGGAGGTTGTTGACTCTGCTATCGCTGTGACTAAAAAAGTTGCACCGAGTATAACAGCTTATACTGTCGGTGGTTTTGCTATAGGTGTATTACTTTCTTTAGCAATTCTTGTTGTTGTGGCTCTTTCAGATAATACGGTTCATGATGAAGAATACATTCTTAACACTTACGATTATCCGGTGTTGGCCAAAATCCCCGATTTGCTTGAAACACCTACTAAAAAGTATGGTTATTATTACAAACATTACTATAAGAAATAAGGTGGTGACAATATGCTCTTTAAAAAGAAATCATCTAAAATCACATCTGTAAAAAACAGTGAACAAACTCTTCATCAGAATCTTAAATTCACTGCCACAGAGCAATATAAATTATTAAGAGCCAACTTGTCATTTACTTTATCTGATGATAAGGGCTGCGCTATAATCGGTGTAACCAGCGCTATGAGAGGTGAGGGTAAAAGTACAACAGCTATCAACCTTTCTTATGTTCTTGCAGAAAGAGGAAAAAGAGTTCTTCTCATTGACTGCGATCTTCGACTTCCCAGTGTTGCCAAAAAAATGAGACTTTCGAGTGCACCTGGTCTTACAGATATTCTCAGGGGCGAAGAAACAATTCAGATGAGCACTTTCAAGTCAGAACAATTGGGTAACTGGTATGTTATGCCTTCCGGCGATCTTCCTCCCAATCCTTCAGAGCTTCTCGGTTCAACAAGGATGAAAAATGCCCTTGAAGTTCTTTCAAAAAACTTTGATTATATAGTTCTTGATCTTCCGCCGGTCAACATTGTTTCAGACGCATTGATGGTTGCTGATTTTATTTCAGGTATGCTTGTTGTTATCAGGGAAGACTATACCGAAAAGAAAGAACTTGAAACCTGCTTCAGACAGCTTAAACTTTCTGAAGTCAAAGTTCTCGGTTGTGTTATCAATGAGTCAAAACACGGTAAGGGTTCATATAGCAAATATAAGTATAAAAAATACTCTAAATATTATAAGAATTACGGACATTACAGTTCTGAAGATTCAGGTAAAGAGTCTGATCAATAACGGTGGAGGGGTGCTACTTGATTGATTTTCACTCACATATATTACCTGCGATGGACGATGGCAGCAAAAATACAGATGATAGTCTTAAAATGCTGTCTGAACTAAAATCTCAAGGTGTGACTGATGTTGTTTTAACCCCGCATTTTTATGCCAACAGTGAATCTGTCTCAGATTTTCTCTTAAGGCGTCAGGCTTCTTATAATAAGCTTTCTGCTTCGCTGAGTGATGATTTTCCCGGACTTCACCAAGGTGCTGAGGTCAGATATTACGAAGGCATAAGCAGATTGGCTGATCTTAAAAAATTGTGCATTGAAGGAACTGATCTTCTTTTACTTGAAATGCCTTTTTCCCGTTGGACCGATTTTGTCATCAAAGAGCTTTATGCTTTGACTTCAAGAGGAGATATAACTGTCGTTCTGGCACATATAGAGAGATATATAAAGCTTAATCCTCAGGCTCTTATTGATGAAATCATAAATAACGGTGCTCTTATTCAGATAAATGCCTCGTTTGTCAGCGGCTTTTTATCAAAACGCAAGGCTATCGACTTTTTGCGCTCCGGCAGGGCTCATTTTATCGGCTCTGATTGTCATGATCCGGTGAGCAGACCACCTGATATCAAGAGCGCGGTTGATGTTATATCCAAAAAGCTCGGTAACGGTTTTATTAATGATTTAGTTGATTACGGAAATGAATTTTTCTGTAAAAATAAAGAAATATTTTAATCTGAAAGGATGAATTTTTATGAAAAAGTTTTTAGCATTATGTCTTGCAGTAATTATGGTTTTAACCGTAAGTGTTACTGCCTTCGCAGCTCCGGGCAGCTTTGTCCAAAGTCCGTCAGCCAATGATGGTCCTCAGCTTATAGAAGGTGAAAACGAAAGCGAAGATTGCACAGCAAAAATCATCATCACTCCTTATAAGTTGAAACACACTCTTAACAAAATAGCTCTTTTAGCTATTGAAGAGGCTTACAGAATTATTTCTGAATGCAAAGACCTTACAACTCTCAACGCTCAGTTTAAGGATTTTGTAAAAGCTCTCGGTCTTAATCCTATCTATCTTGCAGTAAGTGACTTGTTTGACATCAGCTGCTATGGTTGCGACAATCACGATCATCATGGTGCTTTCCGTATTAAGTTCAGCGCTGATACTCTCAAAAACTTTGTTGGTCTTTTGCATTATCACAACGGTGAATGGGAGTTTGTTGAAAACGCAAAAGTTCTTGCTGACGGTGAAACACTTGAGTTTACAGTTGATGAACTTTCACCCTTCGCTATTGTTGTTGACACAGGCGCAGGTTCTGAAATTTCACCTGAAACAGGTTCTCATGAGCATGTAGCTTTTGGTATTGCTGTTCTTGGCGCAGTTGCTCTTGCTGTTACAGCTGTAAGCTTTAAGAAAAAAGAGTCATGAGTAAATCAGACAACAGCAAAACAAAACTGATTTTTAAAATAGTTTCAGTAGCTACAGCGGTTGTTGTGGCTACTTGTGGTGCGTTTTTTGGAATTCAGTTATGGGAAGATAAAGTCGGGGAATATAACAAAGTTGATGATGAAGGTTTTGTTATCCCTGACTCTGATCTTGAATATGACGGCAAAAAATATGAC
>JAZRME010000213.1:0-7785 GCA_045647325.1 Acutalibacteraceae bacterium
CCCTAACGCACTCGCTTCTACTCGTCAAGGAACAATCTTTACAAACGTTTGTCACAACCTTGATGATAACACTGTTTGGTGGGAAGGTCTTGACAAAAACCCACCTGCAAACGCACTCAACTGGAGAGGCGAAAAATGGGATTACACAAAATATGACAAAGCAGACAAAGTTGGCACAAGCGGTGCACATCCAAACTCAAGATTTACTGCTCCTGCTAAAAATTGTCCTTGTATTTCTTCTGAGTTTGAATCATCTAAAGGCGTGCCAATTTCTGCTATCGTATTCGGTGGTAGAAGAGCTAAAGCTGCTCCACTCGTATATCAATCAAAAGATTGGCAAAATGGTGTATTTGTTGGTTCTATCATGGCTTCAGAAACAACTGCTGCTGCAACAGGTGCAGTTGGTGTTGTTCGTCGTGATCCTATGGCTATGCTTCCTTTCTGCGGCTATGATATGGGCGACTATTGGCAGCATTGGATCAACATCGGTGAAACACTTGATGCTGACAAGGCTCCCAAAATTTTCAATGTTAACTGGTTCCGTAAGGATGAAGAAGGCAACTTTATGTGGCCCGGCTTCGGTGACAACCTTCGTGTTCTTGAATGGATCATCAAGCGTTGCGAAAACGAAGTTGACGCTGAAGAAACAGCTATCGGTTACCTTCCCAAGGCTGAAGATATCAATATCGAAGGTCTTGAAGGTGAAGTTTCTGTTGACTCACTTAAAAAGATTCTTGATGTTGATAAGGCTCTCTGGAACGAAGAAGCAAAAGGCATTGAAGAATTCTATGGTAAGTTCGGCAAAACTCTTCCCAAAGAACTTGCAAAAGAGCTTGAAGTTCTTAAGGCAAACCTCGACTAATATAAATTGCATCAGAAGGCAGTCTGTTTCGGCAGATTGCCTTTTTCTTTGTTTTTTATTTAAAAGATAATTGCAAACTATACCGAAATGTGATATAGTTATACTAATAATATATATTGGAGGTTCTCAGATGAATAACTTTCTTCACAAATTGTTCGGCACAACCCCCGGACAAGGTGTTCAGCCCAAGGAAGCTCTTGCTTACTCTGTAGCCGGCTTCGGACAGAACTTTATTTGTACTATCATCGGCTCTTACATCACTGTGTTTATGACCGATGCGCTTCTTTTTGGCGCTGACGGTGTTATGGTTGGCGGTGTCAGTGGTGCGGTTGCAGTTGCTATTCTTATGCTTGCTGCTCGTGTATTTGACGCTTTCAATGACCCGATTATGGGTAGTGTGGTTGACAAAACCAGAACAAAATGGGGCAAATGCCGTCCCTATCTTAAATGGATGGCTATTCCTATCGGCATCATGACAGTGCTTTGCTTCCTTCCTGTTTTTAGTGCAGAAAAGGTTTATAGTGGCGAACAGACTATGCTTGCTTTTGCGGTAATTGCCACTATATATGTTCTCTGGAGCGTTGTTTATACAATCGCAGACGTTCCTTATTGGGGACTTTCAACTTGCCTTACTAACAACACTGAAACAAGAGGTAATATCCTTACAGTTGCAAGAATGTTCTGCACAGTCGGCGCAGGTATCGTAACTGTATTTATTCCTATGATTACAGGTGAGCTCACAAAGCAGTATAAGTATGCTGACACAGCAGAAGATCTTGCTCTTATTGCAAAAGATAAGGCAGAAGCTATTGCAAATATGGTTGCAAACCAGGGCATCACAGCTGAATCTGCTGCAAGAACATTCCTCGGAACTGTTAAGCAGGGTATGGAAATTGCAAACGCAGACACACTTAAATGGATTTATTTCATCTCTGCAGTTGTTCTTGTTGTTGCTGCTATTCCTATGTTCTTCTACGGCTTCAAAAACACAAAAGAACGCTTCACTTCTGACGAAGAGGCTCCTTCATTCGGTCACAACCTTAAGCTCCTCTTTAAAAACAAAGAGCTTCTTCTTATCGTTCTTTCAGGTATTCTCGGTGGTGCAAGAATGGTTTATTCTTACACAGGCGGTCTCTATTTCGCTAAATATATCCTTCAGAACGAAGGCCTTTACGGTATAATTACACTCCTTGTTGTTCCCGGCGGACTTGTAGCTTCAATTCTTGTTCCCTGGATGAGCAAAAAGTTCACAAAGAAATGGTCATATATTGCAGTTCATCTCTTTGGCGGCGTTGTAATGCTTGTGATGTATTTTGTTGGCTATGATGCTCCTTGGAAGATGATTATCTGCGCAATCGGTCTCGTTCTTCTTGGTATTCCTCAGGGCGTAAACAACATTATTACTTACGCTATGATCGGTGACACTGTTGACTACCTTGAGTGGAAAACAGGCGAAAGAGGCGAAGGTATCTGCTTCGCTATGCAGACCCTTATCAACAAAATCGGTATGGCTGTTGGTGCTTTCATCGGCGTTATGTCAATGGCTATCGCAGGCATCAATGCAAGAACATACGAGGTTGAAAACCCCAATGCACTCTGGACAGTTCTTATCATTTCAGGTGTTGTAAGTATGTTTGCTTGTGCAGTTCCTATGTTCTTCTACACAATCACAGAAAAGAAACAGGTTCAGATGGTTGCTGAAATTGAAGCAAGAAAAGCTGCTAAAAAATAATTTGATTTTCGTTTTCAAAGGAGTATATGATGAAGTGCATTAAAAGAGTTTTTGCAATTTGCTTGTGCTTGTTACTTGTTGTGGGTCTTTGCGCCTGTGGTGACAAAGAAAAAGACGGCAAAAACAAAACGGATTCAGCTCAGAAAATTGAATATAAAGAAACATGGGTGATTGAGCCTTCAATTGAGGCTGATAATATCTTTTCTTTGCCTCTTTGCCGATTCAATGGTGACACAAATCACTATGATGTTAATTATGGTGACTGTTATGTTATCGAAAAAGACGGTAAATTCGGCTTTATCAACTCAAACGGTGAAGTTGTTGTTGAACCTAAGTATGATACAATTGAAACCTGTATCTGCACTGACGGCTATATTGCGACAATAAAACCTGATGGTTCTTACAGAACAACTTATACAATCGATTCATCTTTTGAAGAAATCTGGAGTTATCCCCATAATTGTGAAGAGTTTTCAGGCTACACTTATTCGTGGAACACTGCACTTGAAAAAGTAGTTGTTCAAAAAGGTGATGACCAGGCAGACGATGGCGCATATCTTCCCGAAACTGTTAAAACAGATAACGGAAAGTATGCTGTAGCATCAGGTGACAAGCTTCACGGCTCTGCAGATTACGATGCATCAGGTGTTTTCACCGGTGGACTCGTTGCTGTTTCAAAGGGTGGAAAGTGGGGCTATGTTGACGCTTCCGGTCAGCAGGTTATTCCTTTTGAGTATGATGCTGTCAACTCTTACAGCGCATTAGGTGTTTCATCAACTCCGTATGAATGCAGTGAAGGCTATGTCACTGTTTTAAAAGGCGGAAAGTACGGTGTGTTCAAATCTGACGGAACACAGGTTGTTCCTTGTCAATACACAGCGCTGACCACTGTTCATGACGGAAGAGCTTTTGCTTCTAATGACGGAGGCGTGTGGGGAATATTGCTTATAGATAAGCTTATTTCTGACGGAATAGCTTCTCAGACAACTACTCAATCCCGGACACAATCAGAATAATAAAAATGAGGCTGTATTTTGACAAAAAATGCAGCCTTTTATCATTTTATTTCAAAAAGATACTTGACAGTTGAGATTTTGGTGTTATAATAAATCTGTATAAATACGGAAAAAGGGGAGTGAGCTATAATGGGTAATGACAATTCTGCTTCAAAAAAGAATATCAAGCCGGTTATCATTGCCATTGCGGCTGTTTTGGTTATTGTTGCGGCGTTCCTCTTGATCAGTAATTTTGTCAAGACTGAAGATTCTTTTGATGAAGCATTGTCAGGTGATTCATTATATGCACCTGTTGAGCAGCAGACAGATGTTCAGAAAAATGAGACAACAACAAAACCTGTTAATGATATGGCTGACAGTAGCATTGTTGACAAAAACTCCAACAGCACTGATGTCACAAATAATCACCAATATGAAATTGTTGAGCGTGAAGATAACAAACAGCCTTCAGCTCCCAAATTTGCTTCAAGTCTTGTTAAAGGCGCTAAAGCATCTGATCGTTGGGAAGCTTCAAGTGTAATTTCAAAGGTTCTTGTTGAAAAAATTCCTTATTCTCTTCCTGTTTATGAAAAGGGCGTAAAAACAGGTGAGTCAAAAACAAGAAATATTTATATTGCAGAAATCACAACAAGACCTTCAAGAGTCAGTGTTGTAGCTGCTTCACAGTTTGTTGACGGTAAAGTTGCTGACATCAACGACTTTGTCAGAAACTATGAAAGCCAGACCGAGCAGGATATTCTCTTCGCTTCAAACAACGAAATGTGTGCAAGAGATTATGATAATCCTATGGGCAATATATTCTATAACGGTGATGATTCACTTACAGCTACCGTTATTAAAAACGGTGTAATCGCTCAGCGCGGCGATGCAAGTAAAGATTCACTTGTTATATATAAAGACGGTTCATGGAAATATCCTGTCAGCGTGTCTATGTCATCCGCTGAAAAGCTTATTAAAGACGGAGCTATTGCTTCTGTTTCATACACCTACCCTGTAATCTGGGAAGGCAAAAAATATAACCACCCTGATTGTGGCGTTAATACAGGTATCTGGACTAACCATTCCCTTGACCCTGAAACTAACCACTCCCTTATCGGTAAATCAGGCACAGACAAATATTATGTTGTTGTCGGTGAAGGTTGCGGAATGGGTTATCTCGCCGAGATTATGATGAATGATTTAGGTGTAGAGTATGCTTATTGGGGCAACGGTGGTGCTGCAGCTGCTATGTATGTTAAAGGTTACGGCATCGTCACTTCACATGACTATATCGTTCACGGAGATTTCTTCTGTGTAAGATAATTTCACAGCTAAACCGTTGGATTTTATCCGACGGTTTGTTTTTTGGAGGAAAAATGGAACGACTTGATAAAATAATTGCAAATAGCGGCACTATGTCACGCAAAGAGGTGCACCGTCTGATCAAATCAGGCGCTGTTTCTGTTAACGGAATTATAACAAAAGACCGTGGCTTTTGTATTGACCCTGAAACTGCGCAGATTAAAATCAACGGTCAGCCTGTTTCTCTTGAAAAATATGTTTATATAATGCTCAACAAACCTGAGGGTGTTGTCAGCGCAACAAAAGACCCTACAGAAAAAACTGTTGTTGACCTTGTTCCTGCTGAGTTTAAAAAGAAAAATCTCTTCCCTGCGGGAAGGCTTGACAGAAACACTACAGGCTTTGTGCTTATAACAGACAACGGTGATTTTGCTCACAAAATTTTGTCGCCTAAAAATCATATTGAAAAAACTTATGAAGCCCGTCTTGCTGAAAAAATTGATGCTCTTTCTTTGCAGAAAGTGGCTGAAGGAATAACCCTCGGTGACGGCACCGAATGTCTTCCGGCAAAAGTCAGAGTTATTGAAGACGGTGAAAACCCTCTTATTGAAATCAAAATCTGCGAAGGCAAATATCACCAGATAAAAAGAATGTTTGCCGCTGTGGGTAATGCTGTTATTGAGCTTAAAAGAGTCAGAATGGGTAATCTTCCTATTGATGAAACTCTTGCTCCGGGTGAGTGCAAAATTCTCTCTGAAGATGAGGTAAATTTAATCAGCCTGTAATAAAACTGTTTTTTACTGCATATCATAAAACATCACTTATTCGGAGATTTTTATGTTTGTTGTTGTTGATATGTCAGAGCGTAAAAAAAGAATTTTTGAAAAATTTCGCAGCCATCAGATCGAGCTTAAACGCTACGATGTGAAAGGCTGCGCACCGTTTTTTGTTGCTCATTGTGATAGCAACTATACAGATTTTAACGAGCTTAAAAAAATAATCAGCCGCTACGGGGTGGCGTTGGTGCCCGATAACGCTTGTTTTAAAAATGAGCTTTTACCGTTGGTTTTTAATCCTTGCTCGTTGCCTTTGAAAATGCTTGTTAAAACAGTGGGGGAGTTCCTTAACCAAAGAGGTGGCTACTGTGATATGGCGGTTACGGTGGTTGACCCGACAGCCGTAGCTTGTGAGGTTTTATATATTCTTGCCCGTGTGGTCAGGTATGTCAGGGTAGTCACTTCACGGCTTGATCGCTATCAGAATTGGGCTGATAAAATTTTTTCAGACTACGGAATAAGCATCGAGTTCAGTGAAAATATATCATCAGCTCATAAAAGCGATGTATTGATAGCTGTTGATGACAGATGTCTTGACAGCGTAGAGTGCGGACTTGTAATTTGTCATAAAAAAACAACTGACAATAAAAATGTTATTGCTCTTTGTGAAAGCGATCTGAGTTATCATCGGTTTGATTGTGAGCAATACGGAATAGATAATTTTACATTTTTCTGCGCTTTATATGAAACTTGTGGATATTATTTGCCGAAGATACCTGTTTTTAAAGATACAGGCGAATTAAATAACTTGTTATGAAACATTAACTTGACTTTTTTGAATATTTCGGATATAATAATATATCACTATTTTCAGCAAAATGATTATATAGTTGAAAGGAAGAAATAATTAAAATGGCACAGGGAAACGTTATGACACAAGCTGCTTTCGAGAAGAAAAAGGCAGAACTTGAGGAGCTTAAAACTACAGGCAGAGATCAGATTGCCGAAAGAATTAAAGAAGCTCGCTCATTCGGAGATCTTTCAGAAAACAGTGAGTATGATGAGGCTCTCAATGATCAGGCTAAGCTTGAGGCTAAAATCAGCCAGCTTGAAGATGACCTTAAAGATGTTAAAATTCTTGACGAGAGCTCAATCAACACAGAGATTGTTCATTTCGGCTCTAAAGTTAAAATTCTTGATGAAGAGTATGAAGAGGTTGAGGAATATAAAATCCTCGGCGAATCTCAGGCAAATCCCGATGAAGGTATAATTTCAGACCAGTCTGCAGTAGGTAAGGCTCTTATCGGCCACAAAGTAGGCGATCTTGTTGATGTTGCTTTGCCTAACGGCTCAACAATCACATTCAAGATTTTAGAAATATCTAAATAATTTTTTCGGGCGGAAACGCCCGTTTCTTATGTATTCCACAGCAAAGGAGTTTTAATTATGGCAGAAGAAAAGAATGTTAATGCACCTCAGCAGGAAGTGCAGCAGGATATTAATGAATTAAGACAGATAAGAGTTGATAAGCTCGAGTCACTTCAGGCTGACGGCAAAGACCCATTTGTAATCACGAAGTATGACCAGACTCATCACAGCGAGTGCATCAAAGAAAATTTTGATGACCTTGAGGGTAAAACTGTTCGTGTTGCAGGTCGTATGATGTCAAAGCGTATTATGGGTAAGGCTTCTTTCTGTAATGTTAAAGACCTTAAGGGTAACATCCAGTCTTATGTAGCTCGTGACAGCATTGGTGAAGAAGAATACAAGGGCTTCAAAAAGATGGATATCGGTGACATCATCGGTATCGAAGGTACTGTTTTTAAAACCAAAACAGGTGAGATTTCTATTCACGCAGAGAAGATTACACTTCTTACAAAGTCACTTCTTCCTCTTCCTGAAAAGTTCCACGGTCTTACCAATACCGACACAAGATATCGTCAGCGCTATGTTGACCTTATTATGAATAATGAGTCAAAAGATGCTCTTACAAAGCGTTCTCTTATCATCAGAGCTGTAAGAAACTATCTTGATTCACAGGGATTCCTTGAGGTTGAGACACCTATGCTTGTTTCTAACGCAGGTGGCGCAGCAGCAAGACCTTTTGAAACTCACTTC
>JAZRME010000214.1:0-2098 GCA_045647325.1 Acutalibacteraceae bacterium
GCGGTGAAAAGAGAAAACAATACGCTTATAGTTGATTCTTCAGACATTTCGTGTTATAATATACCGGACTGTTTGATGAGGGAAATGCGTTCATCAATAGTTTTTCTCGGTTCAGTTTTAGGCAGAACCGGCAGAGCAGTGCTGTCTTCTCCCGGCGGATGTGAAATAGGTCTTCGTCCTATTGATTTGCATATGAGTTCACTTCGCGCTCTCGGTGTTGTTATTGATGAAAGTCACGGTGAAATTAACTGCCGTCTTGAAAAACACATTTCAGGCGGAGTTATCAGTCTTTCATTTCCGAGCGTGGGAGCAACCGAAAATATCATTCTGGCTTGTTGTCTGTCAAAGGGAAGAACAGTTATTCTTAATGCCGCAAGAGAGCCTGAAATCAAAGATCTTGCAGATTTTCTGAATTTATGCGGCGGCAGAATCAGTATAGGCACACAAGGCACTGTTGTGATAGACGGTGTTTCTGAACTGCATTCGGCTGAACACAGTGTCATACCCGACAGAATTGTTGCTTTGACCTATATGAGTGCTGTGGCATCATCAAAAGGTCAGGTTACACTCAGGAATGTAGACACCACAGCCTTTATGTCGGCTCTTCCGCTTTTTGAAAATTTGGGCTGTGAAATAAAAGATAAAAGAAATATTCTTACGATAAAAATGACAAAGCGCCCTAAGGCCATCAGAGATGTGCGCACAATGCCTTATCCCGGTTTCCCGACGGATGCTCAAGCTCCGCTAATGGCGGTGCTTTGCAAAGGCGAGGGAACATCGCTTATCGTTGAGAATATATTTGAAAGCAGATTTAAACATGTGCCCGAGCTTATGCGTATGGGTGCAAAAATTAAAATAGAAGGCAAAGTGGCTTTAATAGACGGATGTGAAAATCTATACGGCGCGGCGGGTACTGCCCCTGATTTGCGAGGGGGAGCATCGCTTATAATTGCTGCATTAGGTGCAGACGGTGAAACAATAATTGACGGTCTCGCTCATATTGACAGAGGTTATGAAAATATTGAAAAAAATTTATCATCACTCGGTGCAGATATAGAAAGAATTCCAATATAAAGTCAGAGGCGCAACACTGCGTCTCTTTTAGTAGTTTAAGGAGGTGTATTGACAGATGAGCGGTAACGCATTCGGCGGTTATAACAAACCGAACTTTCAGCCGAAAAACTTAACATCGGATATGTGGGAACCTATTTCCACAACCAACAACTTTTCTGCTTATACTCCGGAAAGACCTACACATCAAAGCCAAAACACCTTTGTCGGTACGCGTCAGACTAAAGCTGATAAAACAGCTTCAGCTCCCGTCAAAGAAACAACATCAAAAAAGAAACCTTTCTCGAAAAAAGAAAGCAAGGTAGTTTTTAACAAAAAACTTGTATCAAAGCAAAAGGTTAAGTCAGACAAAGCTTTTAAAGAGAAAACACAGCCGAAGGCAAGAACTTCCGTTGAGGTTCAGGAAAGACCTATAAGCAGCGGCAGAGTACCGCAGACAACTAAGAACAAGAAGATAAAATCACCCTCGAAAAGTCAGATAAACCTCAGGGAAAAAAGACGGAATAAAATCAATCAGGCATATGTCAGACTTATTAAAAAAGGCAAAACTGCTGACCAGGCAAGAGTAATTCTGACAAGAAGAAAAATCAGACTTAAAAGAATTAAAACATTTGGAACTGTTGCATTTTTCTTCCTTTTTGCTATGAGTTTTCTTCTCAGTTACAGCTATTATCAGGGCGCAGAAATTTCTGAGATTGTGATAGTCGGCGATGAAGTCTATTCTGAAACCGAAATTTTAGAGGCGGCCAACCTTCAGACAGGTATGAATATGCTGACAATCAGAGAAAAGAAAATAAATAAGGAAGTTACAAAAATCTTGCCGTTTATATCTGAAATCAGTGTTGACTACAGATTGCCCGATACTTTGGCTCTTGACATTGTATCAACTCAGGAGCAGCTTATTCTCAAGTGTGAGAAAAAATATATCTGCGTTGATAAAACGGGTAAAGTTGTTTCTGATAAAAAGAAAAAACTTGCAGAAGGGCAGTTCCTGGTTCAGGGACTCATTGAGCAGGAATATATCGTA
>JAZRME010000215.1:0-1787 GCA_045647325.1 Acutalibacteraceae bacterium
ATCAGAAAACTTGTCAGATCAGCAAAAATTCTCGGCAAAGAGCTGGATTGATCTGAACGATTTTCAGTAAAAATTTTTAAGATAACCTCGGATACAATTTCTGAATTGTTCCGGGGTTATTTATTTTTAAAAATCCTCCCGGTGTTATTTATATGATGATGTGCATATACATTGATTATAAATAACGGAGGTGTCATTATGAAACGATTTTTGTGTGTTGCGTTGAGCTGCTTTATTGTTATAGGCGGAATATCTTTCAGCTCTTATGCAGCGAATGAAATGCCTGTTGAAGTCAGAGCGAAGGCTGCTGTTTTAATGGATGCCGGAAGCGGTAAGGTGCTTATGGCTATGAATGAAAATCAGAAGCTTTATCCGGCTTCAGTTACAAAAATTATGACTATGCTTCTTGTTGCCGAGGCTATTGACGGTGGCAAAATTTCTTTTTCAGATGTCGTTACCGCAAGTGCCGAGGCTGTTTCAAAGGGAGGCTCACAGATATGGCTCAAAGAAGGGGAGAGTATGAGCGTTGATGAGCTGTATAAAGCCATGGCGGTTTATTCGGCGAATGATGCCTGTGCAGCTCTTGCTGAGTATGTTGCCGGCAGTGAAGAATCGTTTATTGTTATGATGAACAGCAGAGCCCGTGAACTCGGTATGCAAAACACTAATTTTGAAAATTGTACCGGTCTTGATGACACTGCAGTAAATCATCTGACAACAGCCTACGATATAGCTCTTATGGCGCGTGAACTTCTGAAACACGATTTTGTAAAAAAATACACAACAATATGGATGGATTCTTTAAGAAACGGTGAAACAGAGCTTGTCAACACCAACAAGCTTGTCAGGTTTTATTCCGGTTGCACGGGGCTCAAAACAGGCACCACTGCTCTTGCCGGTTGTTGTGTATGCGCAACAGCAACAAGAGAAAACACTTCTCTGATTGCCGTGGTCCTGGGCAGTGAAAACAGCACAGACCGTTTTGAAGGGGCAAAAGCTATGCTTAATTACGGCTTCGCTAATTGGGAAACAGTGACCCCTGAGATTGATCCCGGTCTGATTACCGATGTCGGTGTTTCAATGGGATGTGAGCGAAGCATCACTCCGCAGATTCCTTCGGCTGTGAGTGTTCTTGTGCCCAAAGGCAGACGGCAGGACCTTGTTCAGAATATATCTCTTGCTACAAGTGTTGAGGCGCCTGTTGAATCAGGTCAGATTCTGGGAGAAGTGGTTGTTACACTTGACGGTGAAAAGGTAGGCTCTTATCAGTTGAAAGCTCCGCACTATATTGAAAAGCTCACTTTTGCGGAGGTTTATCGCCGTATGTTGTCAGTATTCTCAAAAAATTGATGACTTTAACAAAAAATATCTAAAATTCACTTGCAAATCGTCATTTGTTAGGGTATAATAAACAAAATAGTATCAATTTTAATTTGGAGGCACAAACCCATGCCAATTCGGCTTAACACAAAATATGTTGATTCCTTTATTTCACAAAGCGCTATGGAGTCAATTATTCCCGAGGTCAAAGCGGCTCATGAGTCACTTCTTTCGGGTACAGGTAAGGGCAACGACTTTTTAGGTTGGCTCACTTTACCGCAGGATTATGACAAAGCTGAATTTGAAGCCATCAAAAATGCGGCAACAAAAATTCAGAAAAATTCACAGGTATTGGTTGTTATCGGTATCGGCGGCTCATATTTAGGCGCAAGAGCTGCTATTGAATTTGTCAAATCACAAAATTACAATCTTTTACCTAAAGATACGCCTGATATCTACTTCGCAGG
>JAZRME010000216.1:0-1348 GCA_045647325.1 Acutalibacteraceae bacterium
TGTCTGGGCAATGTCGCAGAATTTGAGCAGGGAATCAAGCTTAATGGAATCTGTTGTTATCTTTTTTTCGATAACCGGCTTTTGTTTTATTTTTAATTTAAAATTTTGCTTTTTAGTCATTCTTTTTTAACCTCACAGGAAGAACAAGGAAAGTGAAATCATCACCCTCAGGAGGAAGAACAAGCACGGGAGAAACTGCTCCGTTGAGTTCAATTTTAACCATATCTGTGTTGCAAGCTCTGAGAGCATCAAGAAGATATCTGTTATTGAAGCCGATTTCAACCTTGTTGCCTTCTACCTCGGCAGGAACCTTATCATTAGCAGTTCCCAAAGAAGTAACACTGTTTACTTTAACACATTCTTCATCAAATGTGCAGCAAACAAGGCTCTTTGTTTTGTCTGTGATGATAAGTGAAGTTCTTTCAACGCTGTCAATAAGGCTTCTTGTGTCAATTTTAACGGTTGTTGAAGCAGTTACGGGGATAGCTGCCTTATAATTAAGGAATTCACCCTCAAGAAGTCTTGAAACAATTGAATATCCCTCTGTTTCAAAAAGAATGTGGCGCTTGCCGACACCAAGTGAAACATAAGCCTCGTCGTCGTCGCTGTTTGAAAGCTTGACAACTTCAGAAAGAGTTTTTGAAGGAACGATAAATGTCATATCCTCTCCCTGATAGTCAATCTTTTCTTTTCTGATAGCCATTCTGAAGCCGTCAACGGCAATCAGACGAATCTCACCCTGAGTAAGCTCAAACTTAATGCCTGTGTAAACAACCTTTGAATCAGTTGTAGCAACGGCAAAAATGGTCTGATGAACCATTTCACGAAGCATTTTCTGGCTGATAACAACAGGAAAACCGCCCTTAACTGTGGGAAGCTCAGGGTATTCATCACTTGCCATACCCATAATTTCATATTTAATTTCACCGCTTCTGATAACAGCAAGGTTTCTGTCATCAGCCTCAAATTTAATCTGGTTATTGGGAATTCTTCTGAGAATTTCACAAAGAACACGAGCGTTGAGAATAATGCTGCCTGCTTCTTCAACATTTGCGTTGATGGAGGTATTGATTCCTATTTCCAAATCATAGCCTGTTAAAATAAGCTCATTGCCCAAAGCCTTGATATGTATGCCTTCAAGAGCAGGGATTGAGGTTTTGGTAGAAACGGCTCTCTGAACATTCTGACAGGCAAGAGAGAGCAGGTTGGTATCACATTGGAATTTCATAAAATCTCCTCCGTATGAAATAAATAATAATTATATATTTAGTAGTAGTATTAGGGCTTGTCAAAGCTGTGCAAAACCCTGATATTCGTTGTGAGTCAACAAAAAAATGAAAAATTTGAA
>JAZRME010000217.1:0-7292 GCA_045647325.1 Acutalibacteraceae bacterium
CGCCGATATCTGAACGGGGAGCTCTTGTAGGAGCTGATTCAGAAGAATAGTTGTTTCTTCTTCTGTAGTCGTTTCTTCCGCCTCTTCCGCCACGGCCGGGGTTTGTAGCCTTGAAGCCTTCAGCGAGAGTGATAACAACCTTACGGTCTGACTCACTGCCAACAGAGTGAGAGCTTACACCCTCAATGCCCTGAACAGTTGTGTGAATAATTCTTCTTTCGTAAGGATTCATGGGATCAAGAACAACATTTCTGCCGTATTTCTTAACTCTTTCAGCCTGTTTTTTAGCAAGTTCCTTAAGAGTATCTTCACGCTTCTGGCGATAGTTACCTGCGTTGATTGAAACTCTTCTGTAGTCATCCTTACCTTTGTTGATAACAAGTCTTGTAAGGTACTGGATAGCGTCAAGTGTTTCACCGCGGCGGCCGATAATGTAGCCATATCCGTTGCCGCAATCAAGGTCAAGGCTGATGCTCTCATCATCTTCTGTTACGTTGATTTCAACTTCATCAACGCCCATACCTTTGAGAATTGAAGCAACATACTCTTTGGCAACCTTGCCCATTTCTGTAGTAATACCTGTATATGTTTTAGGTTCGTTTTCAACCACTTCAACAGGAGCAGCTTTAACCTTTTTTTCTTCTTTTTTCTGAACGGGTCTTTCTTTAACAACCTTTTCAACGGGCTCTTTTTTCTCTTCGGGAGCCTCATAAAAAGCTCTTGCTTTAGCGGGTGCACCGCCAAAAAGACCTAATGTCTTTTTCTTGGGGAGCTCTAAAACTTCGGTGTTTACATCTGCATCTTCAGGTGCACCGAGAGCTGCTTTAGCGGCTTCAATCGCCTCTTCCACAGTCGCTCCTGTTCCAATCGCTTCTTTTATCAAGAATTACACCACCTATGATGATTATTTTCTGAATTATTTGTTTTCGGTATAATCCGCTGTTTGTTTAAGACTGTTTTCTCTTGAACGGCGCTCAACTGTTTCTTTAACCATAAGTTTTGCTATTTCAACCTGAGGACCGCGGAATTTTTTCATAAGATAGCTCTGAATTGTTGAATAAATATTTGAAACAATCCAATAAATACCGATACCGCTGGGGAAAAGGAATGTAAAATAAACACTCATCAACGGCATAAACGCTGTCATACAACCGTTTGTAGGATTTTTAGCCATAGCAGGATTCATCTTTTTCTGCTGAGCCTGCATAATAAATGTCTGAGCAAAAGATGTTACGCCTGAAAGAATAGGAATAATCCAATATCTGTCAAATGACTTGAAGTTAGGTTTCACGCCCAACTGCAAACCAAACAATTCAAATTTTTTCTCAGCGACAAAGTTTGTGATGGCATCCATTGTCTGGGTGCTGATTTTTCCTGCAAGAGAATCTTTAAACAAATCAAAATGCTGAATGATATACATCGGGTAATATCTTTCAGAACCTTTTTTAATCAGCGAACTGATAGATTCTTCCGGAGAAGCCTCTGCGAAGCTGACAAAAATTTCCTGAATAATGTTGATTTCGTCAACATCAAGACCCAACGCATAACGCAACGGGTTATACATAACGCCGAAAAGACCAATAATAATCGGCATCTGTAAAAGCATGGGAAGACAACCGGCTGACATAGGGTTATAACCCTCACGCTGATATAAAGCCTGGGTTTCTTCCTGAATTTTTTGTTGATTGCCTGCATATTTTTCCTGAATTCTTCTGATTTTAGGAGCAAGGCGCTGCTGCTTAGCCATACCCTTCTGTTGAGAAACAGAAGTGGGCAGCATAATGGTACGCGCCAGAATAGTAAACAGAATAAGAGCAAGACCATAACCGCCTACACCACCTACAAAATTGTAGATAGCTAACATTATATAGCCGAAAATCGGGCTGATGTAATCGTAAAACCAGTTATATATGGCCATGTTTAAACTCCTTTATGTTTATGCCTGCAATCGCATTTTTCTTTTTTGGGAGGGACCGGGTCATATCCGCCCTTAAAAAGTCGGTTGCAGCGTAAAACCCTCCACGCCGCAAACAATGACCCTTTTATCGGTCCATGAATCTCAATTGCCTCAACTGCATATTGAGAGCAGGTAGGATAATACCTGCACATCGGAGGCAAATTTGGGGAAATAAATTTCTGGTAGAATCGAATTATTGCGATAAGCACTTTTTTCATCTTATCACACCTGCGACTTTGAGTTGTTTTCTCATTATTTCCCTGACTTTTGTACTTTTGGATATTCCTGTTTTGTATCTTGCGACAAAAACAATATCCCATCCGCCGCTGACCTCTTCACTTAAATCACGGAAGGCTGCGGCAATAACACGACGGCATCTGTTTCTGATAACAGCGTTGCCGATTTTTTTACCTGTAGTTATTCCTATACGGCAAACGCCCGCGCGGTTGTTCTTTAAAACATAAGTAACCAACGCAGGTTCGGAAAACGACTTCCCCCTGCCATAAGCACGGCGGAAATCGGTATTTTGCTTTATTTTAATTATTTCAGGCAAAGCACTCATCCGTTCACCGCAGAATATCAGGTATTAGTAAGTAAGCTGCTTTCTGCCTTTTGCTCTGCGACGAGCGAGAACCTTACGGCCGTTTCTGTCAGACATTCTCTTACGGAAACCGTGTTCCATCTTTCTGTGACGTTTCTTTGGTTGATAAGTTCTTTTCATTTTCCTGACCTCCAATCAAAATTAAAGTTATCTCAACACCCGAATCAGCTCCGGATGTGAAAAAGCATACTGTTAACCAGTATTCGCAGTTTAGTATTATATAACATTGTTTGTCTATTGTCAATCTTTTTTTATTTTTATATCTCCTTAAGCTGTTAAAAAACCTATAAAACATAAAATTCATATACGCAGCACCTAATTTTCATATAAATTGTATAATTGAAAAAACAAAGTTTCTGTGATATAATGTTTCAGTATCGTCAAAAAGTATGTTTGTATCAAATCTAAAAAAGGAGGAAACAAAATGAACTCATTTAACGAGTTATGGGAAATGGTTAAAGCTGAATGTCAGACTCTTGTTTCAGAGTCTATATATAATGTATGGTTTAAAGATATTGAGCTTATCAGCTTTAACGAAGAAAAAGTGGTTCTCGCCATTTCGGGCTTTAAGAAAAAAATAGTTGAAACAAGATTTATCGACAAGCTTAATCAGGCTTTCTATAATATTATGGGTTTTGAAACCGAGATTGAATTTATAGATTCTCTTGTTCACACAGTTCCTGAAGAAGTAATCGAAGTTGAAGACACAACTGATGACACCTTTGATTCATTTGTTGTCGGCTCATCAAACAAATTTGCTCACGCTGCTGCTCTTGCCGTAGCTGCAAACCCGGGCGGTTCATATAACCCGCTTTTTATTCACGGAAATTCAGGTCTTGGCAAAACTCATCTTCTCAGCGCTATCTGTCACGAAATAAGAAAAAGTAACCCTGACGCCAATATTGTTTATACAAGAGGTGAAACTTTCACCAACGACCTTATCCGCTATCTTGCTGAAAAAAATATGGTTGCTTTTCACGATAAATACCGTAACGCTGATGTACTTCTTGTTGACGACGTTCAGTTTATCGCAGGTAAAGAATCAACTCAGGAAGAATTTTTCCACACTTTCAACGCTGTCGCAAGTGCAGGTAACCAGATTGTTCTCACATCTGATATGCCGCCTAAAAAAATTGAAACTCTTGATGATCGCCTTCGCAACCGTTTTGAGTGGGGACTTATCGCTGACATTCAGCCACCCGATCTTGAAACAAGAATGGCTATTATCAAAAGAAAAGCTATCACTCTCGGTCTTGATATTCCCGATGATGTTATTCAGTATATCGCTCAGAGATTAAAAGACAACATCCGTCAGCTTGAGGGCGCCGTTAAAAAGATGCAGGCGTTTGTCACAATGCAAGGGCTTCCTATCAGCATCACCACAGCTCAGGCAGCTATCAAAGATATTATGGTTGACTCTCAGCCTCAGCCCATTACTGTTGATAAAATCGTGCAGGAAGTTGCCCGTACATACGGCGCTTCTGCTGATGATATCCGTTCAAAGCGTCAGGATGCAGGTACTGTCGAAATGCGTCAGATGTCAATTTATCTTGTGCGCGAATTGACCGGCATGTCAACCAACGCTATCGGCAAAGCCTTCGGCGGCAAAAACCACACAACAATCCTTTACAGCATTTCACAATTTGAAGAAAAGCTCAAGGTTCGTTCTGATATTCGTGAAAAGGTTGAAAGCATTAAAAAGAACGTTTCAGATAAACACTAAAAAACAAATCCCCCGGAGGTATATCTATGGGACTTTTTGAAAAATTCAATAAAGGACTCAGAAAAACAAGAAACAGTATGTCGGGAGCTATTGATGTTATGCTCCACGGCAAAAATGAAATAGACGAAGATCTTTACGAAGAACTTGAAGAGATTCTCATCATGGGCGATGTCGGTATGACAACCGCAGCTGAAATCTGCGAAAAGCTTCGTGATTATGTTGCCAAAAAAAATCTTCGCAAACCTGCTCAGGTTAAAGATGCCATCCGTGATATTGTCGCTGAGATGCTTCAGGGCGGTGAAGATATGGGTCTTATCACTCTCCCATCTGTCATCCTCGTTATCGGTGTTAACGGTGTAGGCAAAACCACTACCATGGGTAAGATGGCAGCTATGTATAAAGCCAAGGGCAAAAAGGTTATTCTCGGCGCTGCCGACACCTTCCGTGCTGCCGCTATTGAGCAGCTTGAAGAATGGTCTCACAGAGCAGGTGTTGACATCATCAAACACAAAGAGGGCGCTGACCCTGCCGCAGTTATTTTTGACACTATTCAGGCAGGTAAAGCAAGAGACTGTGACATTATCATCTGCGACACTGCAGGTCGTCTTCATAACAAAAAAAATCTTATGGACGAACTTGCAAAAATATATAAAGTTATCGACCGTGAGCTTCCTTACAATGACCGTGAAAGTCTGCTTGTTCTTGACGCAACCACAGGTCAGAATGCCGTTAACCAGGCAAGAGAGTTTAAAAATGTTGCTGAAATCACCGGCATCGTGCTCACAAAGCTTGACGGTTCGGCCAAAGGCGGTGTTGTTCTCAACATCAAAAACGACCTTAAAGTTCCCGTTAAGTTTGTTGGTGTAGGTGAGCAGATCGACGACCTTCAGCCATTTAACCCTGACGCTTTTGCAAAGGGACTTTTTGATAACGAAGTTCAGCGTGACAATGATGACGATGAAAGCGGTGATGAAGAATGAAAGTTCTCATAGCCACCCATAATCTCAAAAAGAAGATTGAGCTTCAGCGTATTCTCACCCCCCTTGGAATAGAAGTTGTTACAGCTGATGACATCGGCATCAACCTGACCGATGTTGAAGAAACAGGCACTACCTTTGAAGAAAATTCACTTCTCAAAGCTCAGAGTGGTTGTGACGAAAGCGGACTCCCCTGCGTAGCTGATGATTCTGGCCTTGCTGTTGACTATCTTGACGGTGCACCCGGAGTTTATTCAGCAAGATATGCCGGTGAACACGGTGATGATGAAAAGAACAACGATAAACTTCTGTCAGAGCTTGACGGTGTTCCCCTTGAAAAACGAACAGCAAGATTCGTCAGCGTTGTTACCTGCGTTTTTCCTGACGGCAAAAAAATCGCTGTCAGAGGTGAATGCGAGGGCAAAATTGCTTTTGAACGCTCCGGCAACGGCGGTTTCGGATACGATCCGTTATTCTTGTTTGAAGACGGCAGAAGCTTCGGTGAATTTACTGCAGAAGAAAAAGATAAAGTCAGCCACAGAGGCAAAGCGCTTCGCCTGTTGGCTAACGAATTGGAGAAAATAATATGACAGATAAAATGACAGGCAAAGAAAGAGCATCTTTCAGAGCCAAAGCAAATACACTTGAGCCTCTTTTTCAGCTCGGCAAGGGCGGTATGAGTGACGCAATCATCGCTCAGGTTGATGATGCGCTCAGAGCAAGAGAGCTTATCAAAATCAAGGTTCTTCTTGAGTCCACACCGATCACTCCCCGTGAGGCGGCTGATATGCTTTCAGAGGCAACCAACTCACATGTTATTCAGGTCATCGGCGGCGTTATCGTTCTTTACAGAGAAAATCCTGAATTAAGAGAGCTCGAAGCCAAAAAGAAAAAAGAAGCAAAGAAAAATGTTGCCACATCAAAAGGCGCAAAAGATTTTGCAAAAAAATATAAGTCGGCAAAGAATAAAGGTCTTCCGTCAAGACGAAAATAATTTTATTAAATTCATTCAGAAAGGAGTTGTGATGGGTGGGCGCTGACAAAAACACACCTGTTATTCAAAACAAAAAAGCCTATCACGACTACTTTGTTTTGGAAGAATACGAAGCAGGTATTGAGCTTTTCGGCACAGAGGTTAAATCAGTCCGTCAGGGCAAAGTAAATCTCAAAGACGCATGGTGCAACATTGTCAATGGTGAAATTTTTGCCAACGGTGTTCACATCAGCCCTTATGATCATGGCAATATTTTTAACCGTGATCCGTTGAGAGTCAAAAAACTTCTGATGCATAAAAAAGAAATCAACCGACTTTACGGCACTGTTAAGCAAGACGGTCTTTCACTCATTCCCCTTTCAATTTATTTCACTAAAGGAAAGGCAAAAATGAAAGTCGGTCTTTGCAAAGGTAAAAAGCTTTATGACAAACGTGAAGTTGCCGCTAAAAAAGAGGCCGCAAGAAATATTGAAAGGTCTATGAAAGAGCAACTGCGATAAAATCTTCACTATTCACACTTCGCTCCGACAGGAACGAAGTTCATATATGGGGATGAAAGGATTTCGACGGGGATTTTGAACCCGGGTAAGCGAGCAGTGGTGTGGGACCACTTTAAAACTCACAACTTTTAAAATTAAACGACAACAATAAAGTTGCATTAGCTGCTTAACGCAGCTCGTCCTGACCTGAATTACCGCGCTCAGGTTAAGGGCGTCGATTAGCGGTGAACGTGCACGGAGGAGTAGCCTTGCAATCCGTCATGCATCAAAGGATACCGAAGCGGACAGCCTGTTTATCGGCGGTCCGTCGGGGGAATCTTAAAAGATAACCTACGCTCGTAGAAAGCTCGGAGAATGAGTTTTCGGACGCGGTTTCGATTACCGCCATCTCCACCAAACAAGAGTCAGACGAACACCTAATACTTCTTCACGGGCGGATTTGCCGTGAAAGTGGAACTCTGACAAAAAGACAAGAACCAAGGTTAGAAATAGCCTTGGTTTTTTGCTTGTTAGGGGTAGTTGAGAATTTAGGTGGAATAT
>JAZRME010000218.1:0-2159 GCA_045647325.1 Acutalibacteraceae bacterium
CATGGCTACGATCCGACTTGCTTTTGACATAATAACCTCCGATTATTTTGCGGCAACAGCCTCTGATTCACCACGACGGGCCATAAGCTCTGCGGTGATATTCTCTTTCTTTTTGCCCACAAGGTCATAGAAGATAATAGGAACAGCCTGACCGAGAACAAAAAATGCAGGAATAATTGTGTAAATCATAAGGAATTTATCAAGTGTTTCGGGGCTCTGATCAATATAAGCAACATTGGCATCGCTTGAAGCAACATAGCCTGACCAGGTGAACACGAGGAAAGTACCGAGGCTCTTTGTGAATGCAGAAGCAATTTTTGCGAAAAGACCGATACCTGCATAACAGAGACCTTCCTGACGTTTGCCTGTGTTATATTCAATTTCATCAATACAGTCAGCAATCATAACATTGGGTGTGATGTTGGTGTTACCGTGCTGAAGACCGACAAAGAAGTTGATGATAAGGAAAGGAATAACAAGAGTGCTTGAGAAGCCTACAACCTTTGTTACAGCGAAGAGGATAGCAAGCATTGAAGCACCGTAAACACAGCAGATAATAAAGGTGCGCTTTGTGTCAAACTTTTTGAGAAGAGCTTTAACAAAGAGCATACCGACAGCTGTACCGATACCCATAGGAAGCAGAAGACCGAGCTTAAGGTCTTTGTCGCCGAGAAGATAAATGGCGATATAAAGGCTTACGGTTGAATAAACTCCCCTGCCGAAGCCTGCAAGTTTGATAAGGGCAACCATAAGAAGGTTTTTGTTGGTGAAAACAATTTTGATACTTTCTTTAATGCTGACTTTTTCCTGAGTATAAGGTACACGCTCTTTTGTGTTAAAAGCCATAATGAAAAGGAAAAGCAACGCACCGGCAACACAGACAAAAGTTGAAACCTGCAAGTCCATACCGGCAGCCTCAGCTGTTTCAAATCTTTCATCACCCATAACAGCTTTAAGGATAAGACCGACAACAAGAAGAACCACCATACCGCCGGACTGACCTACAGCTTTAAAGATACTTGCAACAGAAATAGCATCGCCACGCTCTTTGGGGTTTGGAGTGATAACAGAGCCAAAGCAACCAACCGGACTTTCAACACAAACAACTATGGTTGTGTAAAGGCAGTATGTGATCATCATCCACGCAATTGCCGAAAATTCACTTGAAACTTTCGGAGCGAAGAAAACAAGCACTGAAGCGATTGAAAGAGGAACTATACCGTAAATAACCCACGGACGGATTTTGCCCCATTTGCTTTTGGTTCGGTCAACACGGAAACCAACAATAATTTCCATAACGGCGCCGACAATACCGGCAACAAACATAACAGTTGTAATCGCACCTGAAATAAAATCGGGTGAAAGATCAGTGCCTTTAAAAGCAAAATCTTTGAAGTATGTACTTGCATAGTCAGGCATCCAGCCCGTGAGCAACGCCATACCGAAAAGGCCTATACCATAGGCAATAATTTCTTTGGTATCAAGATATTTTTTCATGGTGTACTCCTTAATTATTTATTCAACTGAGCAAAAAGCTTTTTGTTAGTTTTGTAAAGCTTTGTATAAACAGAGTAAAATTTGTTGTATTCTTCATGCTTTTTCATATCGGGAGCAAAAGACTTTTCGATAGCGATAAGCTTTTTGGCTGACTGAATATCTTTAACCACACCGAGACCTACTGCTGTTACAACAGCGGCACCTGCAGCACCGACATTATGAGGCTGGAAAGGAACTTCAACCTTTCTGCCAAGGATATCGGCAAGAATCTGACATACAACGTCACTTCTTGCACCGCCACCGGCAAAACGGACAACCTGAGAAGTCTGAACCTTTTTGTCCTGAGTTTCAACAAACCAGCGAAGGTGGTATGAAACACCTTCGATAACAGACCTTACAAGCTCAGCCTTACCTGTTTCAAGGTTGAGATTAAAAAACATTCCTCTTGAATTAGGATCTTCAAAGGGGCAACGATTGCCGTGAAGCCAGGGAGCAAAAATAACACCGTCGCTGCCTGCATTCACTTCGTCAGCTGCCTTTGACATACACTCAAAAGCGTCTTCAACAGTTTCATGTGATGCATAAAGACCGATACGGTCACTGACAACATTGTTTTTGACCCATTCATAACATTTACCTGCTGTTTCAAGCTCGGCAAAATA
>JAZRME010000219.1:0-9105 GCA_045647325.1 Acutalibacteraceae bacterium
GGCTCAGAAAAGAGCAGGCAAAGCAGAAGGATGCTGCCGAAATGGCCCGTCGTGCAAGGGCGGCCGTTAAAAAGGGAATAGGTGCTATTGATGCAGCGGCAGACCCGGTTGTCGGCACCTTTGATGCAGATGAAAATTATGTTCTTCCCCGTGAGCTTAAGGCTGGCGACAGCGTTGTTCTTGCCGATATCGGTGCAGAAGCAACCGTTGTTTCGGTCAATAGTAAAAAGGGCGTTGCCGAAGTGCAGATGGGTGCGATCAAAACAAGAACTCAGATTTCAAATCTCCGACTTATTGAAAAAGCAAATAAGCCTAAAATTCAGAAACCTAAATCAACTCATGGCAGCAAAATGGACAGCCGTATGAACATATCTGCCGACACTCGTCTTGACCTGAGAGGTATGACTGTTGAAGAATGTCTTATGACTCTTGACAGATTTATGGACAGCGCACTTCGTACAGGGCTTAATGAGTTTACAATAATTCACGGCAAAGGCACAGGCGCATTGAGAACAGCAGTAAGAGAATATCTTAAAAAGAGTCCTTATGTCAAAACACATCGCCTCGGCACCTTCGGTGAAGGCGAAGACGGTGTAAGTATTGTTACTTTGAAGTAATTGTCGTAGCTGACTTTATACTGTATCCGTCGGCCACAAAGGTAAAAAAATTAAAGCAGTAAAGGAAAGTTTTATGATTCCACAAAAGGTAGAAAATGTGTTGCTGAAAGTTCAGAAACCGGGCAGATATGTCGGTGGTGAGCTTAACAGCGTTATAAAAGACAAAAACAAGGTTGATCTGCGGTATGCATTCTGTTTTCCTGATACATACGAAATCGGAATGTCGCACCTTGGAATGAAAATTTTATATTCTCTCGTCAACGAGCGTGAGGATGCATGGTGTGAACGTGTGTTTGCCCCGTGGGTAGATATGGAACAGCAGATGAGAGATAACAATATACCTCTCTACGCTCTTGAGAGTGGTGACCCGGTAAAAGATTTTGATATGATCGGTTTTACTCTGCAGTATGAATTGAGCTTTTCCAATGTTCTTAATATGCTTGATCTGGCGCAGGTTCCGTTATATTCAAAAGACCGAGAAAGTCTTACCCCCCTGGTGGTGGCAGGCGGACCTTGTGTATGCAACGCTGAACCGATTGCTGATTTTATTGATGTTGTTATGCTCGGTGAGGGTGAAGACACTACTAACGAGCTTCTTGATTTGCTTAAAGAGCATAAGAAAAAGGGCTCTTCAAAGCACGAGTTTCTTTGTGAAGCTGCAAAGATTGACGGTTTTTATGTGCCTTCGCTTTATGATGTTGAATATAATGAAGATAATACAATCAAAGCTGTGACTCCTAAACACACAGCGCCGAAAAAAGCTGTTAAAAGAGTGGTTAAAGACCTCGATAAAGCGTTTTATCCCAAGTCATTTATTGTGCCGAATATCGAAATTGTTCACGACAGGGTAACTGCTGAAATTTTTCGTGGATGTATCAGAGGCTGCCGTTTTTGTCAGGCAGGTTTTATCTACAGACCCATCCGTGAAAAAAGTGCAGACGTGGTTGAAAGTCAGAGTAAATGCCTTTGTGAAACTTCGGGTTATGATGAAATTTCTCTTTGCTCATTGAGCACAAGTGACTATACACAGATTGAACCCCTGCTTGATAAATTGCTCAGTTGGACAATTGATGAAAAAATCAATGTTGCGTTACCGTCGCTTCGTGTTGATAATTTTTCAGATGAGCTTATGCAAAAGCTTACTGCAGTAAGACGAGCAGGTCTTACCTTTGCCCCTGAAGCTGGTACACAGCGACTCCGTGACGCAATCAATAAAAATGTTACGGAAGATGAGGTAATGACAACTGTTACCAAGGCTTTCAACGGTGGATGGACAGGTGTTAAACTTTATTTTATGCTTGGCCTTCCAACTGAAACTCTTGACGATGTGGCAGGTATTGCCGAGCTTGGTCAGAAGGTAGTCAATGCCTTTTATCAAAATCCTGACAGACCGAAGGGTAAAGGCGTAACTGTCAACATCAGCGCATCATCATTTGTGCCGAAGCCGTTCACTCCTTTCCAGTGGGAACCTCAGGACACAATGGAAATGCTTGAAGAGAAGCAGAAGCATCTTTTTGCAAGTGTGACCACTAAAAAAATAAATATCAGTACCCACCTGACTCCAACCAGCTTCCTTGAAGGTGTGTTCGCAAGAGGTGACCGCCGTCTTTCAAAAGTTATGGAAATTGCCTGGAAAAAAGGCTGCCGATTTGACGGTTGGGATGATCAGTTTGATTTTGAAAAGTGGATGGAAGCTTTTGAGGAATGTGGCATTGACCCTGAGTTTTATGCCAACCGCCGCAGAAGTTTTGATGAAATTCTTCCGTGGGATCATCTTGATTACGGTGTGAGTAAGAAATTCCTTATAAAAGAGAATGAAAAAGCTCACAGAAGCGAGACTACACAGAATTGCCGTGAAAAATGCGCAGGTTGTGGGGCAAACAAACTTAACGGAGGTGAGTGCCATGCGATGTGTTAGAATCAGATTTTCTAAAACAGGCAGAATGATTTATATATCTCACCTTGATGTCAATCGACTTATGACAAGAGCTGTGCGAAGAGCGAAACTTCCTATGTGGTACACAGAGGGTTTTAACCCACACCCGTATATTGCTTTTGCGCTGCCTCTTTCTTTAGGTCAGAGCAGCGATTGTGAATATATGGATATCAGGATTGAAGGCGATATGACAAACGCTCAGGTTGAAGAAACTCTCAGAGCTGTTATGCCGGATGGTATCGGAATTGTGAGCGTGACTGACCCCGTTTACAGCCCTAATGAAATCGCAAGTGCAAAATATGTCGTTACACTTGATTTTGAAAGTGAAGATGAAGCCGAAAACTTTTATTACAGCGCTATAGCGTTGCTTGACAGCGAAGAGCTTATGGCTGAAAAAATGGGTAAAAAAGGCCGCCGTAAGGTGCTTAAGCAGGTTAATCTTATTGAGCAGGTTTTTGGCAAAGAACTCACTCTTGATAAAAACCGTGTTTTGCTCTCTCTCAACCTTGCAGCAGGAACTTCGACTAATCTGAACCCGACTCTCCTTGTTGAGACTCTTGAAAAAAATATAAAAATATCCTCAAAACAACAATATATAGTGCGTGAAGATTTATTGACCTCAAGTGAAAAAAGTTTTTGTTAGAAAACTAAAAAAATGCTTGATTTTTGTGCATTCTTGTGATATGATATTTCAGCATTTGTATCCGCTTGATTACAAGTGGGGATTTAATGCCCAACATTAAAGCGGACGGTCCTCTGCTGCGTATGCGGCATGAACGCCTGAAATTATCGGGAGGTCTATTATGGACGCACTTAAACTCATCGCTCAGGACAGCCTTAAGGCTGACGTATCTGAGGCAATCAAAGTAGGTAACACTGTAAGAATTCAGGTTAGAATTCGTGAAGGCGAAAGAGAAAGACTTCAGGCTTTTGAAGGTATCGTTATCGCTCGTAAAGGTGCAGGTGTTTCCGAAACATTTACCGTTCGTCGTGTTTCATACGGTGTAGGTGTTGAAAGAGTATTCCCTGTTCACTCACCTAACGTTGACAGCGTTGAACTCATCAGAAGCGGTAAAGTTCGCAGAAGCAAGCTCTACTATCTGCGTGACAGAGTCGGCAAAGCTGCTAAAGTTAAGCAGAAGCTCGGCTAATTCAAAAGAGCTGAAGGTACGCTCAGGTCGTACCATTGAGGGTATGTGGAGTGTTCTGCATACCCTTTTAGTTTTATTTTTAAAAAGACGGAGGTTACTGTTTTGTATAATTATCGTCATACAGAAACTTCAAAAATAAAATATTACCCTGGCGGAATAACAGCAGAACAGGCTGAATCAAAAAGACGAAAATGGTATCAGGCATACGATATGGCGGGTTCAATTCTCGCAGCGCTTGTTATTATTTTTGTGATATTCACTTTTATGTTCAGAGCTGTAAGTGTTGTTGGCAGCTCGATGGTTCCCACTCTCGCTGACGGTGACTGGCTTCTTGTTTCATCACGAAGTGAATATGAGCGAGGCGACATTATTATTATCACTCAGCCAAATGACAGAAACGAGCCTTTGGTTAAGCGAATTGTTGCTCTCGGCGGTGAAACAATTGATATTGACTTTATCACTCATGAGGTCAGGGTTAATGGTGAACTTCTTGATGAACCTTATATCTTTGAGCCTACAGAGCTTTCTTATGATATAGAGTTTCCTTATCATGTTCCCGAGGGCTGTGTTTTTGCTATGGGTGATAACCGTAACGATTCTCTCGATAGCCGTTCGTCACGAATCGGCCCCATTGATGAGAGATATATCCTCGGCAAGGCTATAGTCAGAATTTTGCCTGTTGATAAAATCAAGCTATTTAATGAAGAGTTTTTTGCAGAAGAATAAGAGGTCTTTAAAATGAACGAAGAAGAAAAGCAGAATCGCCCTGAAGCGAAACAGCCTTTTGCTTATGATATAGTTTCAATTATATGCACTGCTCTTGTGACAATAATGGTGGTTTTCACTTTCATTTTCAGGTTTGTCGGTGTTGTTGGTGATTCTATGAATCCAACTCTTAATGAAAATGACTGGCTTCTTGTCAGAGCTGTAAATTTTAACGGTTATGAGCGTGGCGATATTATTATCAGCACTCAGCCTAACGCTTTTAACGAGCCGATAGTCAAGCGTGTTATCGCCACAGGCGGTCAGAAGGTTGATATCAATTTTGAAACAGGCGATGTTTTTGTTGACGGTGAACTTCTTGAAGAGGATTATATCGCCGAGCCTACCACCACTCAGCAGGATGTTCAGTTTCCCGTGGTTGTTCCGGAAGGCTGCGTTTTTGCTATGGGTGACAACAGAAACGACTCTACCGACAGTCGTTCTTCAGCCATTGGTATGATTGATGAGAGATATATAATCGGCAAGGTTATGTTCAGAATTATTCCCGTTGCCGATATAGCATATTTTGAATAAAACACGGAGCCTACGCAGGCTCCTTTTTAGGTGATAGTATGAGTGATTTTCAAAAGCAGACGGTTCAATGGTTTCCTGGTCATATGGCAAAAACAAGGCGCCTCATCAAAGAGAGCCTTTCTATGGTTGATGCCGTTACTGAGCTTCTTGATGCAAGAATGCCTCTTTCAAGCCGAAATCCTGAAATTGAACAGATTACTGCAGGTAAGCCAAGAATAATTCTTCTCAACAAATGTGACGTTGCTGACGAAAAAGCGACAGCAAAATGGGTAAAATATTTTGAAAACCAGGGATTCCATGCTCTGCCGGTGGATTGCCGTTCAGGTAAGGGCCTTAATGCTTACCGGCCTTTGGTAAGAGAAGTTCTCAAAGAAAAGATTAAAGCGAATGAAGAAAAAGGTATGGCAGGTAAAAGCCTTCGTGTAATGGTTGTGGGTATTCCCAACACCGGCAAGTCATCATTTATAAATAAAATGGCAGGTAAAAACAGAGCCGCTGTTGCTGATAAGCCCGGTGTAACAAGACATAATCAGTGGTTTAATATCGGTAACGGTGTTGAGTTGCTTGACACTCCCGGTGTTTTGTGGCCTAAATTTGATGATCCCACTGTAGGTGACAGACTTGCTTTTATAGGTTCGGTTAAAGATTCTGTTCTTGACAGCGAAACAATGGCTGTTCGTTTGTTGGAAGTTCTTAAAAAAGATTACGCTGACAGATTGGTTGAACGTTATAAATTAAAAGGCATAGATTTTGATAATGCTGAGGGCTATGAAGTGCTTGAAGCTATAGGAAGAAAAAGAGGAATGCTCATAAGCGGTGGTGAAATTGACACCGAAAGAGCTTCTGTAATGCTTCTTGATGAATACCGAGGCGGTAAGCTCGGCAAAATTACAATGGAGTTACCATAATATGAAAAAAGAAGTTGTTGAAGTCATAGACTGGCATAAATACGAAAATGAAGCAAGAGCCAAAGGTTTTACAATGATTTGCGGCGTTGATGAGGCAGGACGAGGGCCTCTTGCAGGGCCTGTCTGCGCAGCTGCGGTTATTTTGCCTGAAGGTCTTATGATTGACGGGCTTAATGACTCTAAAAAGCTTACTGAAAAAAAGCGTGATGCTCTTTATGATATAATCAAGGAAAAAGCAATTGCATATTCAATTGCGATGGCTGATGAAAAAGAGATTGATGAAATAAATATTCTTCAGGCAACTTTTCTTGCGATGAGAAGGGCAGTTGAAGGCCTTGATGTTGCTCCGGACTTTGTTTTGGTTGACGGCAACCGTGACCCTAAGTTGGGTATTCCCACCTGCACGGTAGTGAAAGGCGACGCACTTTCATCGTCAATTGCTGCTGCTTCTGTTTTGGCTAAAGTAACGAGAGACAGATTTATGTCAGAAATCAGTGAAAAATATCCTGAATATCAGTTCCCTAAGCATAAAGGCTACGGAACAAAACTTCATTATGAGATGCTTGAAAAATATGGCATAAGCCCCATTCACAGAAGAAGCTTTCTGAAAAAGCTCACAGGTGAAAAATAATGGTTATAAACAAATCAGGTGTGTGGGGTGAGCTTTACGCTGTAAGGTTTTTGCGTGATAACGGTTATAAAATTATCACCGGCAACTATCGTAGGCGTGTGGGCGAAATTGATATAATTGCGCAAAAAGATAATGTTGTTTGTTTTGTCGAGGTCAAAACAAGAGGTGAAAATTCTCTGGCAACACCGTCTGAGTCGGTTGACTCTTTTAAGCAAGAAAAAATAAGAGCAACAGCAAGTCTTTTTGTAAGAAAATTCGGCGCAGATTATGATATGAGATTTGATGTTATTGAGGTTATTCTTGACAGAAATTATAATAAGCTTCAGTTAAAACATATTAAAGATGCGTTTTGAACAGGGAGGTCAAAAATGAAAGTTGAGCTTTTTGAAAAAAGCAATACTCTTTCTGAAAAAAGAGAGTTTTATGCTCTTGATATTTTCAGGTTGGTTGCAGCCTTTTTTGTTATTGCCATACATTATCCTCCTTTTGAAGATGTGAGTTATGCTTTGTCAGGCGGTTTCAGCAATATTTTATGCAGAATTGCTGTTCCTTTTTTCTTTGCCGTGTCGGGGTATTTTTTCTCAGCAAAGATAAAAGACCCTCAGAAGACAAAAGATTATCTTAAAAAACTCGGAAGAATATATCTGATCTATACAGTGATATATCTGCCGGCTGCTATTTACGGTTTTACAGGCAAGGGTTATTCTGCCTTAACAATTACGCTCAGATATTTAAAAAATCTGTTTTTGTTGGGCAGTTATCGCCACTTATGGTATTTTTTAGCGTTGATAGTTTCTGTCGGGCTGTTGTATCTGCTCATTAACAAAATTAAAATCAGCGACAAAGCTCTTTTGGTTTTATGCGTTTTAATATATTTTTCGGGTGTTGTCGGTTGCGTGTTTGAAACAGAGCTTAAATCAATCCCTTTTTTAAAAGCACCTGTGACGCTTTATTTTGATATTTTTGACGATACAAAAAACGGCCTGTTTTTTGGACTTCCCTTTGTTTCTCTCGGCTATCTGTTGTCTGAAAGAAAAGGTCAGCTTAAATTTAAAACTTCTTACATCTGGCTTCTCATAGTGTTTATGGGTGTTATGTGCGCAGAAAAAGTGGCAGAGTTGGCTGTTGCTTACTCTGTTAAGCAGGATATGATGCTCTCTATGATACCTGCTGTATGCCTGTTGATATTAGTTTTGTTTTTTATAAAAATGAATGATTCAATCAGACCGATGGCTTTGCTTTGCCGAAAGATGTCTGTGTTAGTTTATACTTTGCATCCGTTAATCGGTTTTTGTTTTGAAATTGCTGCTGAAAAAGCTGATATTCATATAAACAGCCTTGTGCTTTATTCGGCAGTTCTGGTTGTTTCTGTTGTTGCGGCTTTGATGATAATAAAACTTTCAGAGCGATTTGATTTTTTGAAAAAGTTGTATTAAACAAGTTGTTTACACTATTGACAAAGTGTGTTATAATCTACTGTGACTTTAGCAGTATTAACTCAAAGGAGAATGTACGATGTTATACACAAGTACCCGTGATAAAAGCATAAGAGTTGAGTCAGCTCAGGCTATCGCTCACGGAATTTCAAAAGAAGGCGGTTTGTTTGTTCCCGTTGAGATTCCTAAAATTTCTCTTGATGACATTCAGCGCCTTGTAAATTGCAGTTACATAGAAAGAGCAAAAGAAATTCTTTCACTTTATCTTACTGATTTCAGTGAAAATGAGCTTGACTACTGCGTTAACGGTGCGTATGCAGAGGGAAGATTCAGCGACAAAAAGGTTGCTCCTCTTTATACACTTAACGATAAGGCTGAAATTCTTGAACTCTGGAAAGGCCCTACATGTGCATTTAAGGATATGGCTCTTCAGCTTCTTCCTTATCTTCTTACTGTGGCTTCTTCAAAGTCAGCGCCTGATAAAGAGATTGTTATTCTTGTTGCAACTTCAGGTGACACAGGTAAGGCTGCTCTTGAAGGTTTTAAAGATGTTCCTAAAACAAAGATTCTCGTTTTTTATCCCGAAGACGGTGTAAGCCCTATGCAGAAGCTTCAGATGACCACTCAGGAGGGTGAGAATGTAGGCGTCTGCGCAATTGAGGGTAATTTTGACGATGCACAGAGCGGCGTTAAAAAGATTTTCACTGACAAAGCTGTTGCTGATAAACTTGAGTCAATGGGCATGATGTTTTCATCAGCCAACTCAATCAACTGGGGCCGTCTTGTTCCTCAGATTGTTTATTATGTTTCAGCTTATTGCGATATGCTTGAAAAGGGAAAAATCAAGCTCGGTGAAGAAATCAATATTGTTGTTCCCACAGGTAACTTTGGTAACATTCTTGCAGCTTATTATGCAAAGGAGATGGGTGTTCCCATCAGGAAGCTTATCTGTGCTTCAAACGCTAACGATGTTCTTACCGAATTCCTTTCAACAGGTAACTACAACAGACAGAGAGATTTCTATACAACAATTTCTCCATCAATGGATATTCTTATTTCGTCCAACCTTGAGCGACTTCTTTTCTTGCTCAGCGATATGAATGATAAAGCGGTTGCAAAGTGGATGAATG
>JAZRME010000220.1:0-2626 GCA_045647325.1 Acutalibacteraceae bacterium
CGAACGATATATAATGTTCGGTGGATGACATTTGAGGTGAAGTGTGAATTATGTTCTATATTGAGCTTGAGGCTATCTATAACAACGAAGGCGCTGTCCAGGATTTTGAATTTTCTCTTGATCTTAGTGATTACCCCTATAACGGTGGTTTTCCGTTCAAGGAACCTGTTTGCGTAAGCGGTCAGGTCAGAAACTCCACAGGCATCGTAACACTCACGGCAAAGGCTGAGTTCACCTTAAGCTTGACTTGCGACAGATGCGCCCAGGCGCTCACTCGTTCGTTTTGTGTTCCCGTTGATCACACTCTGGTCACTGAGGTTAATGACGAAACCAACGATGAACTCATCGTAACCGATACATTCCGTTACGATGTGGCTCCTCTGATTACAGAGGATGTTATTCTTTACCTGCCAACCAAAATTATATGCAGGGATGACTGTGCCGGAATCTGCTCGCGATGCGGCAAAAACCTCAACGACGGTCCGTGTGATTGTAAGAAAGAAGTTGACCCCAGATGGGCTGCTCTTTCACTTTTTACGGACGAAGAAGACAGTTAACATTATTTTAACTTTTATTTAAGGAGGCGCTCAAAATGGCAGTACCAAAGAGAAGAGTTTCAAAGGCAAGAAGAGATAAGAGACGTTCATGCGTTTGGAAGATGGAAGCACCTGCACTTGTTAAGTGCTCACAGTGCGGCAGTCTCAAAAGAACTCACAGAGTATGCACTGAATGCGGCTACTACAACGGAAGATTGGTAGTAAGCAAAGAGGCATAAGTCTTTTGAACAACAAAAGGTAGAGAAGTACTCGGGTCTTCTCTACCTTTTTGACTTTTTAGAGAGTAGGTACCGATATGTCTGTTGTTATTGATTCAGTTGCTCCTCGCTCAAAAGCCTGGTGGCATCGCATAAAAGCAGGGGATAAGCTGCTTAAAATAAATTCAAATACAATCAACGATGTTCTTGATTACCGTTTTTATATTACTGACGAAAAACTTGAGCTTCTTATTCAAACAAAATCAGGCAAAAAGCGTACAGTGAGATTTAAAAATAAGCATGGCGAAGAAATCGGTCTTTCGTTTAAAACCTATCTTATGGATAAGCAACGCTCCTGCGCTAATAATTGCATTTTTTGTTTTATTGACCAATTACCTCAGGGGCTTCGTGAAAGCCTTTATTTTAAAGATGATGATTCAAGACTTTCGTTCTTTTTCGGCAATTATATCACTCTGACAAATTTAGGTCAGAAAGATATTGATCGTATTATAAAAATGCATATCAGCCCGATAAATATTTCTGTTCATACAACAAACCCTGAGCTGAGAGTGCAGATGATGGGCAACAAAAGGGCAGGTAAAGTGCTTGATTATATAAAACAGCTTGCCGATGCCGGTATTGAGCTTCACACTCAGCTTGTGCTTTGTCCGGGTTTTAATGACGGTGATGAGCTGACAAAAACGCTCAACGATTTAGGCAGACTTTATCCGTCTTTAAAAAGTATAGCCTGTGTGCCTGTAGGTATAACCTGCCATCGTGACGGTCTTGCTACGCTGACTGACTACACAAAAGAGCAGGCTTTGGATGTAATATCACGAATTAACATTTACAACGACGAATTTTTATGTTATAATAAAACGAATATAGCTTACGCTTCAGACGAGTTTTATATCAAGGCTGGTCTTACAATGCCGGATGCTTCAAGATACGGCGATTTTGACCAGATTGAAGACGGTGTCGGTCTCTGGACCCTGCTTCGTGACGAGTTTTATCAGGCTTGTGAAGACTTCAGTTTTAATTGTAATAACAGAAAGGTGACTCTCGCTACGGGGGTTGCCGCATATCCGCTTATAAAAGAGCTTTCACAAAAAGCTGAGCAGGTCTGCGATAATCTGTCTGCCACTGTTGTTGAAGTTGAAAACCGACTTTTTGGTGACAAAATAAATGTTGCCGGTCTTATTTGCGGTGAGGATTTTTATCACGCTCTTAAAGATCTTGATTTAGGCGATGAACTTCTTCTTCCGGCTGTTTCTCTCCGACGTGAGGGTGATATGTTCCTTGATGATGTTACTCTTGAAGATTTATCTCAAAGATTAAATATAAAAATAACCCCCGTTAAAAATGACGGGTACGAATTATTAAACAAAATCGCAGGAAAGGAATGATTATATGTCAAAACCGATAGTTGCCGTTGTCGGCAGACCAAATGTGGGCAAGTCCACACTTTTTAATAAGCTTATCGGCAAGAGACTTTCCATTGTAGATGACACTCCCGGTGTTACAAGAGACAGAATATACGGCGATTGTGAGTGGTTGGGTAATACATTCCTCTTGGTTGATACAGGTGGTATTGAACCGTATTCTGATGATATTATTCTTTCACAGATGCGCCGTCAGGCTCAGTTGGCTATTGACAGCGCTGATGTCATTATTCTTGTTACAGAGCTTAAGTCAGGCGTAGTTGCTACTGATGAAGAGGTTGCAGCAATGCTTCAGAAAAGCGGTAAGCCGATTGTTCTTTGTGTCAATAAATGTGATAAAGTTGGCGAACCGCCGCTTGAGTATTACGAGTTTTATAATCTCGGTCTTGGTGATCCTATTCAGGTGTCAGCCGTTCATGGTCACGGAACC
>JAZRME010000221.1:0-4062 GCA_045647325.1 Acutalibacteraceae bacterium
CTCGGTAAGGATATAAAAATAATATCCCCCGGCAAAGAGCCTGTTGAAGCCTTTGCTCAGGGGATAGATGATAACGCTGCGCTGATTGTCAGATATCTTGACGGAAAAATCGGAACAATCTCATCAGGTGAAGTGAGTGTGCGCTAAAATTTTCCTCTTAATTCAACCACTTTACCGATGATATTCACGGGCAATCGTGAGATTTCTTCAGCGGTGTAAATCATAACATCATAATTAGGGTTAAATGGTACCAGCGAAATGCTGGTGCCTTTTTTTATTATCTTTTTTACTGTGGCGTCCATTGAATTAACAAGAACAACGGCAACATCACCGCTATCAACATCGTTTTGTTTTCTGACAATAACAACATCGTTTTCACAAATTCTCGGTTCCATACTGCTGCCTTTTATCTGTAAAGCGAAAAATTCACCTGTCGCTGCAAGTTGGGGAGAAATCTCTTCATAATCGAGAATTTCTTCAACCGCTTCAATAGGAACCCCTGCTCTCACATAGCCCAAAACAGGGATAGTAACTTTTTCGCTGCCGACTGAATCGAGCCCCATAATAGTGTCAACCGAAACACCAAAAATTTTAGAAAGTATTTTAAGCGACTCTTTATCAGGGGCGGTTCTGCCTTTTTCCCATTGGCTCACAGCTGTCTGATGAACACCGCACAGCTCAGCGAGTTTAGCTTGAGTCAGACCGTTTTTATTTCTCAGTTGTTTTATTGTATTCATTTAAACACACCCTTTTACATTTAATATTATTAGCACAACTATTCAAAAAAGTCAATATCTAAAAAATAAAATAGTTTTTCTAATATTTTTACTTGACAAAAAGAACAAATGTTCATATAATAATAGCTGTGCTATTTAAGGAGGTGAGATAAATGAACAGCATAACAAATAACCTGATTTCAATTGAAGAAGCAAAGTATGCTCTGAAATGTATAAAAGAATATTCTTTTTCTGTTTCTGAGGCTGTCGATTCAATTGATTCAATTGTCAACCGTGTTCGCAACATAGATATGGCAAAGCTTGTGAATCACATTATTGACACAAAACTGTCACCGGTTCAACAAACAGTTATAAGGCGTTGTTGTCTTGAGTTTGTCAGCGCAAATCAATGTGCGCAGGAGTTGGGGATCAGTCTGAGGGCAGTTTATGCCGCAAGAGCGAAAGGTCTTGAGATAATAGGGGGTTATCTTGAACCTGTTGTGATGTATTTCAGAAATTTGCCGGGCAGAGAAACTGTTCCTCTTTTTGTAACACAATCATTAAAAACACTTGCTGCGCAAAGAAAAGAGCGTGGCAGCATCAATGAAATAATTAAAAATATCAGAGTTGCTCACTCCGTGAGCGAAGAAGACATCGCAAAGATGTCAGGGGTAAGGGTGAAGGATATTTTATCTGCAGAGAAAGGCAACAGGGCCTTGACTGTTGATGAAATAGAAAATTACAGCCGTATTTTCGGCGTGAATATAACACTTGAATTCAACGAAGGGAAGGTAACCGCATTATGGAAAAAACAATAACAGACCTCAGTGTTGATTATTTTGAAGCTGCCTGTAATATTGACAGTATGATCAAAAATATAACAGCAAAAATCAGATCGGCCGCCGTTAACGGTGAAACCGACAAATGCTACCGGCTTCAGCAAAAAAGAAAAGATTTTTATTCACAGAAGCGTGAGATTATGTCAATCGCTTATAAACTCGCTAATTATTATAAAAAGGAGGAAAAAGCAGCATGAATATTCTTAACTTATATGCGAAGGGAAACCTTCTTACTCTTGAAAGCCGTCTGATGACAACCAGCGGAAGTATGAACTATGATACATGTGCCTTTCGTTTTGACTCTGAATGGAAAGGCTATAACAAAACAGCTGTTTTTGCCATAGGTGATTCTTTGTGCTTTGCAGTTGAGCTTGATGAAACAGAGGTGTGCAAAATACCCGGAGAATGTCTTAAAAAGACAGGATTGCTCAAAATAGGTGTAGTAGGTGAAAATGATGACGGAGTGGTAATTTCAACAAATGTTGTTGTTCAGAGAGTTGTTGAAGGCGCTAACCGTGATGGAATTCAGATTTTGCCTGATAAAGAAAACTCTTCAGATTCTGATGAAAATAATGATACACCCGTTCAGGAAACTGCAGTAAACCTTTTGTGGCAGGATGTAGTTTTCGGCGCTAATGAAAATATTGTTCTCGGTGATTATTCACTTGTTGAAGATAATGATATTCAGTCAGTCTATAATGTTGTTTTTTCAGCTCTTGCCGAAAAATATCCTGACTATGTTACGGCAAATGTTGAAGGGCAGGATCTGTCAGGCAATGACATTATGTCATTTGCTTTCACAGGTGAAGATTATGACAGAGTTGTTTTGATAACGGCCAATCATTTCGCTTCGGGATATATGACAATCCGTGCTCTTGGTGCGTTTTTTGAGATGCTTTGTAAAGATTATAAAACAGATGCAAATCTTAACTTTCTTCACAGCAAAGTCAAATTTGTGGTTATTCCCGTTGTCTGCCCTGAAGCGTTTTTTTCAGAGAGCCGTTTTAATTCTAACGGTCAGATTCCGTTTTTTAATTATGACAGCAATTTTGAAGAAAGTCCTATTCAGAATAAAGGTGATTCACCGTTTTCAGAGCCTGAAACAATTCCTGTTATTTCGGCTGTTGATATGCTCAGTGCTGAAAATTGCACGTGGTTTTTTGACTTTGAGTGTGAAGATTTTTCTCAAAGCGGCAAAAAGATTTTTTACAGAGCCAACGATGTGACGCAGGGAAATTTCATTCGCAAAGCTGTGTTGAAATTTGATAGCAGCCTTGAAGAGAATGACATTTATTCAGGTTCACAGCTTGTGGAATCAAACGCTCCGATTGCAACAAACTATGCCACAAATATTTATGGAATGAATGCCTGTACAGTTGTCTGGTCAGACTCAAATCTGACTGCAGCCAAAACAGATGAAGCGACTGAAAAGTTTGCAAAATTTATCGGCAGTTTTATTCTTGATGTCACAAAAGAACCCATCGTGCCGTCGTGGGCAGATCTTGAGCCTGTTACAAAACATATTTTATGGAAAAGCAGTTCAGACAACAAAAAAATAACTCTCTCTTCTTTGTGTGAACCTATGTGGCTTTCTTGTTATAAGCAAAATCTTTACGGTGTCTATAATGTGACGCTTAACGGCTTTGTAACCGTTGAGTCTGATTATGAAACAATAGTGAGAATTAAGCCTGTTCTTTATCAAAAAAATTCACCTACAGATGATTATGATAACCGTTTTGTCAAAAATAATTTTGATGTTGAGTCAAACGTTATTGTGGGCAAAAATGTCATACCATTCACATCAGTGTTAAGTTGCAAATATTCTAACGGACTTGATTCATCGTTTAATACACAGCTTGTTGCTGTTATAGCTGCTGCATGTCCTAAACCTGTTAAGGTGACATCTTTTTCATACACAATCAATGCTGTTCCGTCAGATTGCAAAAACTCGGTTGAGGTGCTTTCACCCATTGGTTCAGCTTCAGATTACACAAGTGAAAATGAAACACCTACGTTTAACACCGAATATCCTGATATGTTTTATGATGTTATATAAAGGAGTTGTAAAATGAGTAAAATCAGCAATTTGATTTTTAACGGTGAGAAGCATTATCTCACATCGTCTTACGGAAAAAGAGCTGTAATCTCAACCAAAAACGGCAATACATCAAGCTTTCATAACGGTACGGATTATGGCACACATTCTAAAAAAATTATGCAGTATGCCATTGAAAAAGGCACGGTGCTTTCTTGCGGAGTTGCTTCAGACGGAGCTAAATATGTGTGGGTAAGCTACCCTCGTATAGGCAAAAAGTTTTTGCACTATCATCTTGACAGTGTGCTTGTTAAAAAAGGGCAAACAGTTACAAAAGGCACAAAGCTGGGAAAAACCGGAGCTTCCGGTAAAGCAACGGGGATTCATCTTCATCTCGGAATAAAAGATCTGAAAACTGATAAGTTTGAAGATCCCGAAGTGTTCTCATTAAAATATTCAGAGCCGAACGAAT
>JAZRME010000222.1:0-13167 GCA_045647325.1 Acutalibacteraceae bacterium
ACAATCGGTGTAATCAAGAATTGTCTTTGCCTGATTTGCAAAAACGAACTCAACCTCTGCACCGCATGAACGGACAACTTCGCCGTAATATTCAACATAATCAACACCTGTGAACTCATGAACATTTTTACCGAAAAGCTCACGGTATTTTTCAAGTGACAAAATATCGCTATAGGGGTTAACTCCTGCTTCGTCAATTTTATCAAGGCTTACAAGCTCATTACCCACTTCGTCTGAAGGATAGCTGAGCATAAGAACAACTTTTTTAACACCTTTTGCAATACCTTTAAGGCAGATTGCAAAGCGGTTACGTGAAAGAATGGGGAAGATAACACCAACGGTTTCGCCGCCTGTTTTAGCCTTGGCATCAGCTGCAATATTGTCAACAGATGCGTAGTTACCCTGAGCTCTTGCAACGATTGACTCTGTGATTGAGATAACGTCTCTGTCACGAAGTTCAAAGCCCTCTGCTTCGGCTGCTTCAATCACGCTGTCTGCAACGATCTGAGCAAGGTCATCGCCCTGGCGGATAATGGGGCAACGAATACCTCTTGAAACTGTACCAACTCTGCGTTCTTTCTTATCCATTATAATCCAAGTCCTTTCGGTGGTTGCCTGGCAACCCAAAATTAACAAGTCAGCATTTATTTTAACCAATAAATGCCCCTGTATAACACAGCTGATTTTACATCAACTTTTTTACCCATAGATTATATTACAAAAACCGACAATCTGTCAACGAAAAATCGTATCATAATGAAAATTTTTTTGCCAATAAAACTGTTATATTTTAACAAAACAAAGGTTATTGAACACCCACCCCAAAATGCCGTTTTTGTTCTTAATCTTTTTATTGCTTTTTTTTGGTGTTTGTGATAACATATTCTTAATATATTTTAGAAAAGGAGAAAAGTTATGGACTTTTTTACATCTGAATGGCTCCTTAGCATCGATGCTTCTATTTACACAGCTGTTGAAAAGCTTTGGGGCGACGTAATGGACCAGATTATGATTTTTATCACCCATCTCGGTGACGACGGTATTTTCTGGATTGTACTCGGCGCACTTCTTTGCATCTTTAAGAAGACAAGAAAATTGGGCATTGCCTGTCTCCTCGGCCTCGGCATTGTTTCAGGTATGAACAACCTTGTTCTCAAACCCATGTTTGAGCGCATCCGTCCCTATGACCCCGCAATGGTTGAGCATTGGGCAAAAGTCGGTTTCGACTACATCTTCCCCTTTGACACTTCTCTTCAGCCCAAGATTGAAACTTTCGAAGGCGGCCATTATTCTTACTCTTTCCCCTCAGGCCACACAGCATCTTCAATCGGTGCAGCAGTTGCAATGTTCTGCGTTAACAAAAAATGGGGTATCGCTCCCGTAATTCTTGCCGCTCTTATCGGTTTTTCAAGAATTTATCTTCACGTTCACTTCCCCTCAGACGTTATCATCAGCGCAATTATCGCAACAATCGTAGGTGTTCTCGTTTATGTGCTTATCTTCAAAGTTCTTGGCGGTCCCCTCGATAAACTTAACGACAAAATGAAGGGTAAACTTTTTGACACACCCTGCAAAAAATAATCAGATAAAAAGACCTGACAAAAGCCTGGCGGATATCGGATATCCGTCAGGCTTAATTTTTAATATTTAGCAATCTCAACAAATCTCGGGTATGCTGCCTTCCATTGGTCAGCGTTTTCGGGATTATAAGTTTTAAGCTCTTCACTGTCGGCAACAGCCTGACGGGCATGAGCAACATCTTTGATTGTTCCGTCAGACATAAACTGAACAACAACATTACCCATAACAGTTGCTTCAATAGGACCTGCTTTAACGGTTCTGTCGCAGGAATTAGCTGTCATCTGACAAAGGAGACCGTCTTTTGTTCCGCCGCCGATTACATGAATCACAGGGTAATCTTTATCTGTGCAATCACACAGCTTTTCAAAAGTGAGGCGATATTTCATCGCAAGGCTTTCGTAGATACAACGCATAATTTCGCCAACGCTCTGAGGAACATACTGACCTGTTTTTTTGCAAAATTCCTGAACTCTGCCGGGGATATTTCCCTGAGGGGTAAATTCAGGCGCATCAGGGTCGATGAAGCATTTGAAAGGCTCCTCTTTAAGAGCGAGTTTTTCAAGGTCAGCGTAAGAATAATCCTGACCTTCACGCTGCCACTGACGGCGGCTTTCTTGAATCAGCCACAAGCCGATAATATTTTTAAGCAAACCGATTGTTCCGTCAATTCCGCCCTCGTTAGTGATGTTGATATTAAGAGAGGTTTCATTAACGATAGGTTCTTTAAGCTCTGTGCCGAAAAGTGACCATGTGCCTGATGAGAGGAACGCAAAGTCGCCCTCGGGGCAAGGCACAGCTGTGATAGCCGACTGAGTATCGTGACCGCAGACAGAAATTACAGGAACTTTGTCAACGCCAAGCTCCTCACAGATTTCATCAGTAAGTTCACCGAGAACTGTTCCCGGCTGAACAAGGGGAGCAAAAAGGCTTTCGGGAATATCAAAAGCTTCAAGCAATTCCTTTGACCAGGTACGGCTTTCTATATCGATAATCTGTGAAGTGGAAGCAATTGAATACTCAGCGCACATTTTACCTGTTAAAAAATAGGCGAGTAAGTCAGGCATAAAGAGCATTTTATCAGCTCTTTCAAGAAGTTCCGGTCTCTGACGGCGCAAAGAAATGAGCTGAAAGAGAGTGTTGAGCTCCATAAACTGAATGCCTGTTATGTTATAAATTTTTTTCCGGGGAATTGTTTTGAATGCTTCGTCAACAAGACCTGCAGTTCTGGGGTCACGGTAATGAACGGGGTTTTCAAGAAGTCTTCCTTCTTTATCGATCAAACCAAAGTCAACGCCCCATGTATCAATACCGATAGCGTCAAAACCACCTGCAATTTTGGCCTTTACAATACCCTGTTTGATTTCATGCAAAAGGCGAAGAACATCCCAATAAAGAGTTCCGTTCACCTTAACAGGGTCGTTTGAAAAACGGTGAACCTCCTGCAAAGAGATTTTTCCGTTATCAAATGAGCCGATAATTGCTCTTCCGCTGGAAGCACCAAAGTCAAAAGCAAGAACTTTTTTCATAATCTCACCTTATTCGATAACTACGCCTTTCTGGAGAATAACATTGGCATAAATAGCTGTTTCACCTGTGGCAATAATTGCATAAGCTGTTTTTGCTCTTGTGTAAAAAGCGAAACGCTCAACAAGCTCGATCTCTTTTTCGCCTTCGTTCTTTTTGATGATCTCTTCATACTCAGACCAGATGGGAGGACGGTTTTCACTGTCACCGTTATCCATAAGAGCTACGGGCATATCAACATAAGTGTCAAGAGGCATAAGTTTAAGAATAGCATCAAGCACCTCAGGCACACCGTGACCGTCAAGACGGATAAGGCGCTGCGCATTCGAAGCAGCAGGGAAGTTACCGTCACCGATAACGATTCTGTCGCCATGGCCCATTTCCATAAGAATTTTTAAAAGTTCGGGTGAAAGAATTGAGGGTACATTTTTAAGCATAATAATTTTCCTTTCTGAATTGAAACAAATGTTAATTTGAATACATCTCGTACATACTTGCATAAAGTCCGCCTTTGGCAACAAGCTCTTTATGGTTGCCCTGCTCCTCAATGCCGTTTTTGGTAAGAACGAGAATATTATCTGCATTCTTTATAGTAGTCAATCTGTGCGCAATTGTCAAGGTTGTTCTGCCTTTTGACAGCTCTTCAAGAGATTTTTGTATCAATTTTTCGCTTTCGTTATCAAGAGCTGAGGTCGCTTCGTCAAGAATGAGTATGGGAGGATTCTTTAAAAAGACTCTCGCAATAGACACACGCTGTTTCTGACCGCCCGAAAGCTTAACGCCACGCTCACCGACATAAGTGTCATATCCGTTTTCAAGCTGAGTAATAAATTCGTGAGCTCCTGCTTTTTTGGCGGCGGCAATAATCTCATCATCTGTTGCGTCCTGTTTGCCATAAGCAATATTTTCTCTGATAGAGCCTGAAAAAAGATAAACATCCTGCTGAACAACACCGATATTTTCTCTCAGAGAAGAAAGAGTGAAATCATTGACATCTATACCGTCAACAGTGATTTTGCCCTCATTGATTTCATAAAAGCGTGGAATAAGGTTGCATATAGTTGTTTTGCCTCCCCCTGACGGGCCGACAATAGCAACATTCTGACCCTTGGGGATATGAATATTAACATTATGAAGCACATCATCAAGATTTTCGGAATAAGCAAAGCTGACATTTTCAAAACGGATATCGCCTTCCACTTTTTCAATGTCACGTGCGTTGGGGTTGTCTATATCCTCGGGGCGTACATCCATAATTTCGCTAAAGCGCTCAAAACCTGTCATACCCCTCTGGAACTGCTCACTGAACTGAATAATCTGTCTGATGCTGCCCAAAAGAGTAGAAACCATAAGCAGATAAGCTGTCAGGTCAGCAGGTTCAATTTCATCATTCATAATAAAAACAGCGCCGACACACACAACCATAATATACATCAGACCGTCAAAAAATCTGACCGTAGTGTGAAAACCTGCCATACTGAAATATGCTGAACGCTTAACTGAGAAAAACTTTTTGTTGTTTTTGGCAAACTTCTCTTTTTCAACATCTTCATTAGCAAAAGATTTGACAACTCTGATACCGAGAAGTGTATCTTCAACTCTTGAGTTGATTTCGCCAAGCTCGTGACGTTGCTGTCTGAAAGCTTTTTTCATTTTTTCACGGAATGTTTTTGACACAACCACCATAAGCGGAACCATAATAAACATTATGAGCGTGAGCTTAAGGTTGATACTTGCAAGATAAATAAATGAGCCGAGAAATTTAAGTGAGGCAATAAAATATTCCTCAGGGGCGTGGTGAGAAAACTCTGAAATATCAAAAAGGTCAGAGGTTATTCTTGACATAAGCTGACCGATTTTTGTGTTGTCATAATATGAAAAAGGAAGCGTCTGCAAATGAGCAAACATATCACGGCGCATATCGGTTTCCATCCGAGTGCCCATAATGTGGCCACCGGCTGCCATATAATAGTTGGCGACACTGTCAAGAAGGCGCAGAAACAGATAAAAACCTGCCACCTTGCCGATATATGTGAGAGTGAGCAATTCAGGATTATTGATGCCGATTTCTGTAATATTACGGGCAATAACCGGCAGCGCAAGTTCACACAGCACGGTAAAGGAAGCGCAGATCAGATCAAGCACAAGATACCAGCCGTATTTTTTGTAATATGGAATAAACCTTTTCAGAAGCACTATGCTTTTAGTCTTTCTTTTTTCTTCAGGCATAAAATTCTCCTTAAGCAATTTGTTTTTTGTATTGTAACATAAAAGCCTTAATAATTAAAGTATATACTTGAAAAATTTGCTTAAATTTGATTTAATATCAATATAAGATTTATGGGGGGACTTTTATGTTTGCCAAAGTAAACAGTATGGGCCTTTTCGGTATGGACGCTTTTTTGGTAGAGGTTGAAACTGACCTGTCTCAGGGATTGCCCAAGTTTGAGATAGTCGGTCTGCCCGACACTGCCGTGAGCGAAGCCAAAGACAGAGTGCGCTCGGCTATCAAAAACAACAACTTCAACTTCCCCGTCAGCCGTATCACCGTTAACCTCGCCCCCGCTGACACCCGCAAAGAAGGTCCCCTTTATGACCTTGCGATTTTTGTGGCGCTTCTTGTTGCAACAGGTCAGATCAGAAAATCAACTGACGAATACGCTTTTCTGGGTGAACTTGCTCTTAACGGACAAATCCGTAAAGTCAACGGCGTTTTGCCAATGGTTATCAAAGCAAGAGATGCCGGGCTGAAAGCCGTTTTTGTGCCCAAAGAGAATGCACTTGAAGGCTCGGTTGTCAAAGGAATTGATGTTCTCCCTGTTGAGCATGTTTATGAGGTGGTCAACCACATTCACGGTGTTGAAAAAATCACACCCTGCCTTCCTGCTTCAAAGCCCTCCGATTCTTTAAGATTTGCCCCTGACTTCGCTGATGTCAAAGGTCAGCTTGAGGCAAGACGAGCCCTTGAGGTTGCCGCTGCAGGCGGTCATAATGTTATTATGCTGGGGCCTCCCGGTTCAGGCAAAAGTATGCTTGCCAAAAGGTTACCGTCAATTCTGCCGTCAATGACTTTTGAAGAAAGTCTTGAAACAACAAAAATTTATTCTGTGGCAGGTGTTATGCCTGACGGAATCTCTCTTATCACCGAGCGACCGTTCCGTTCGCCCCACCACTCAGTTTCAGCTGTCGGTCTTTCAGGCGGAGGAACAGGCAAAACCCTGCGCCCGGGTGAAATTTCACTTGCTCACAACGGTGTTCTTTTTCTTGATGAGCTGCCTGAATTTAACCGTAATGTTCTTGAAGTTCTCCGTCAACCGTTGGAAGATGAAAAAATTGTGATTTCACGAGTTATGGGCACGGCGGCTTACCCCTGCTCGGTTATGCTCGTGTGCGCTATGAACCCTTGCCCGTGCGGTTTTTACGGTCACCCCACAAAAGAATGCACCTGTCACAAAGGCGCAGCGCAAAAGTATCTTTCAAGAATTTCGGGTCCGTTGCTTGACCGTATTGACATTCATATTGAAGTTCCTCCGGTAGATTTTGAAAAGCTTTCTGACGCTGAAAAAGGCGAAAGCTCAGCTGAAATCCGTCAGAGAGTTGACTATGCAAGAAAAATTCAGCAGCAGCGCCTTGAAGGAACAGGCGTCACAAGCAACGCTCACATGCCTGCCGGCCTCACAAGAGAAATATGCCGACCCACCGATAAAGCTATGGAGCTGCTTGAAAACGCATTCAGGCGCCTCGGTCTGTCAGCAAGAGCTTATGATAAAATTCTGCGTGTTTCACGAACAATCGCTGACCTTGACGGCAGTGAAACAATTGAACCCAGACACATTGCAGAGGCAATACAATACCGTTCACTCGATCGTAAATTCTGGGAACGGACATAAAAACAAGGCTTGTACGAAAACCGTACAAGCCTTTAATTATTGCTAAAAAATTCCTCTTATTCTTGCCACAAGGAATGAGGCAAGAGTCATAATCACCTGAACAAGCAGCAACGGCCACGCACCCGTAATTGAAATCACATCAAAAATTGAGAACACGGCAATTACACCAAAGCCCACAATCACATTGATAAGCTGAATAAGATTCTGAACCTTGAATGTTCCGCAAAGGCTGTATGACATTGTAAAGCTTCTGAAAAGAGAAAATGCTTTTCCGTCGTGAAGAATACCTGCCTTTGAAGTTTCACGCACACGGTTGCGATATTTTTTATAAATTCTGCCCGATGTGTTGCTGATAAGTCTGATGTTGTTAAACCTTGCACCAAAGACCTCGTTAATCATATCGGTGGTGACATTTGAGTCATAATTTCTCAAAAGTATTGTTACACCGTTTGTGCCTAATCTTTTGATAAAAGGTATGAGCTTTTTGTTGGGAGCATAGCTGACAACCAACATCGCAGCCAACTGATTGGCAATCGCAAGATAAATCACCCTTCTGCCGTCAGTTGTATATTTTTCTTCCTCTTCGATATCAGGCAAATCCATATTGTGAAGCTTCATCATATTACGGTTACCCATAATTACCTTTTGCTCATTTATCCAACCGGATACACCCATTCTCTCTTCATAATTAAAAGAGTGAACTGTGGGAAGAAGATCTCTTTTGCTGACAACCTGATCAAAAACAGCTGTGAGAGGTCCGCCTGATCTGACGATCATCGCCGCTGCGTAAAGAGTAAGGTCATCAATGCGGACTTTTTTGAAATCTCTTATTCCGTGAAGGCGACAAGCCTGTTGGTCAAAAAGCTCAGCGCTGTCGATAACAATGGCATTTGTCTTGCTGAAATCTTCAACTGCTTTCTGGCCGGAAATCATACCACCTGTTTTATTAAGACGCTTATTGACCCAGCGTAACGGAAGCTGAATTGATGCCGTACCGAAAGCAGGTACACAAATGCACACAGCAGCAGCCAGATATGTAACAGCACCCTCAAGGCTCTTTGAAAAAATTCCGCCTAAAACAGCGCAGATCAATCCTGCCGCAAAAGTGATCGGCAAAAGCAAAGCAGTCAATTTATCAGACGAAACTTCACTTTCACAACGCTCAATAAGTTTCGCAGGGAAATTTGTTTTGCATGAATATCTGATATCAGGCTTGTTCATAAGAAGAACTCTGCCGATTTCAAACTCATCGTTTTTATTTTCAACTCTCTGAACTGAGCAGAGGTTTTCTCTGTCTCTACCTGTGCAGAAATTAAACGCATCGTATGTTCTTGCGTGGCGAAGATAGTCACCCATTTCATCAACAGCGAAGGCAAAAGCTGCGCAGGTGCATACAGCAAAAGTTTCTGTTCCTACAAATTCACCGAGGGCAAATGAGACAACGCACTGAATGAAAGCCAACGCTGACACAAGCATAACATATGTTTTGAGATTAGGCTGCTTTTTAAGAAGCGCAATCACACCGTTGTTGACGGTGTTCATACCTACAATTATGCAACCCACGGTAAGCACCGTGTTGATAATATGAGATATTGTAGTATCATAACCTGCGCTGACGCAAGAGTAGATGTTTGTGCCGAGCATTATCAGAGCAAAAAGAGCAAACAAAACGACTCTCAAAGCTGACATTCTTTTAGCTTTATGAAGGGTTGCCCTGATTCTGTTAGCATCTTTAGCTGTTGTGTATTCTACACCGACAGGGTTTGTTTTAACAGAGGCTGCATCACTTTTTTCTTCATTTGAAGCTTCACCAAAAAGTTTTTCAAGTTTGCCGTTAGTGGCTCTGCTCTCTTCTTCAGCTTCAGCAATACCCATAATTTTAAATTTATCAATTTTTTCTCTGCGCTTGACTCTGAGGTTTCGTTCAGCTTCAAATTCGCTGACTTTTTCAGGCTCCTGAGTGGCAATTTCAAAACCGACAAACTTAATCTGATTTTCTTCAAGTTCCTCTTCGGCTATATCAACAACTATTTCTTCCTGAGGAGTGATTGTGTTTATAACATCATCAGCGTCAATCAACAAAGGCATAGCCTCAAGGCCCTGCTCGTTATCATCCTCATTTTTTTGCATCATAAAACCGGGGCGCTCAACAATTTTTGTGCGCTCGTCAACTTCGTCTTCTTCCTCTTCCATCTCTATAACTTCAAGAAACTTTCTTCGGTTTTCGTCAGTTTCCATAGAGCTTTCTTTGTGAGGAATCAGAGGCTCTTCAAAATTGATTGATATTCTTCCCGTGTTTTTTGTTTCATCTTTCTGAGTCTTTTTAAGTCCCTTAAGAACTTCCGAAACTCTCTGTTTCGCTGTTTTGGATGAAATCTGAATATCACCCGAATCAGCCTGAACAACGCCCATGGCTGCATCGGCTCTTTCTTTAACGCTGCGTGAATAGTCGCTTGAAATAACCACAGTGTCATCAACTGATTCAACTCTCGCTGCGTGTTCGGCAGTTATTTCAGAAGAAATCACAGTGTCGGCAAGTCGCATTGTTCTGGCAAAATTTTCAACAACTGTTTCTTCTTTCTGCGGAGCTTTTTCGGTACGGCTCAAAAGACGGTCAACATCGTCAATTGACCAGTTTTTATCATCATACTTCTTTGACAAATCAACCATCCTTTCGTTTGATGCCCGACCTCTGTCTGGAAACCTCATAAATGAGAATTCCTGCAGCAACAGATGCATTGAGCGAATTTATTTTTCCTTTCATAGGAAGAGAAACGGTAAAATCACTTTTTTCTTTAACAAGTCGGCTGACACCTTTACCTTCCGAACCGATAACAAGACCGACCCCTCCGGAATAGTCAACCTCACACCAATTTTCACCGTCCATATCGGCTGTGTAAATCCATACACCTTTTTTCTTAAGCTCCTCAATAGTTGAAGCAATATTTGCAACTCTCGCAACAGGCACATATTCAACAGCGCCTGCCGAAGCCTTGCCCACAACGTAGCTCAGAGAAGCGTTTCTTCTTTTTGGAATAATCACACCGTGAGCGCCGCCCGCTTCAGCGCTTCTGAGAATTGCGCCTAAGTTATGGGGGTCTTCAAGCTCATCACAGATTATGATAAACGGAGCCTCGCCTCTTTCTTCAGCAAGGGCAAAAATATCATCAACGCTTGAGTATTCATGAGCTGCCGCATAAGCAGCAACACCCTGATGGGCTGCGCCTGAACACATCATATCGAGCTTTTTTCTCTCGACCTCTTTGATGACAACGCCTTTCTCTTTGCAACGGCTGACAATCTGACCGATTGAACCGCCACGCTCACCCTTGGCAACAACAAGAGTGTCAATAACTCTTCCGCTTTTAAGGGCTTCTGTTACGGCATTTCTGCCGATGATAAGGCCGTTGTTTTCTTGTTGTGTCATTTTATCCATAAAAACTCCTATTTTAACTCATAGTTTCATGTGTACCATTATATCATACAATCTCGACAAAATACAATAGTTTTTTATTTGTTCATAGCGACAGATTATGCCTCTGAATAAAAGTAAAATATTTTTGGTAATTTATGTTTTCAGAGGTGACAGCTATGAATTTCAGAGAAACGCTTTCAAAGCTCAATAAAATCTCAGGTGACAAGCGTTCAATCAGTTATATCTGCAAAGGAATATTAAGTTTTTCGGGCGGTATTATTTTTTCACTGCCCTGTTTTCTCGGCTCTTTTTCGCCTTTTGTCGCTGCGTTACCTGCAGCTGTGAATCTCAACTTATCTGCCGTTTGCGCTGCAGGAGCAATATTGGGTATTTTTGTTTTTCAATCAGGGATGACAGCTTTCAGATATTTTGCCACGGTGCTGACCTCTACGGCAATACTCAACATCTGCCTTTTTTATCTCGGCTTTAAAAATGAACGCACTCTGCGGCGGCTTTGCCCGGGAATATGCTCATTTATTGTCAACGCAGCTTTTCTTATTTCTCAGAAATTCAGCCCGGAGCTCACAGTTTCACTCTTTGCCGAAACAGCTTTGTGTGTGATATCTGTTGATGTTTTTTCAAAAGGAATTGACAGAGTTTTTTCAAAGGATAAAGAAAATCTGTGGGACATCAGCACACTTATTCCCACGATTGTTACACTCAGCGTTGCCGTGAGTCAGTTAAGATGGTTTGGTGAAGGAGGAAAAGCTCTGTCGCTTTTCTTTTTTCTGTGCGCTGTTTTATTTTTTGCTTTTAAAAAAATGCCGTTTCCCTGCGCAGTAACATCCTGCAGCGCAGGTATAGTCACAGCTTTTAACGGTGAAGCTGATTTTTTGTGCGTTTGTCTGGCTTTTTGCGGAATTATATGCCCTGTTATAAAAGCAGGTGACCGTTTCAGGGTCAGCCTTACTGCTGTCTGCATTTGCCTTATGGGATGTTTTTTTGGCGAATACACAGACTTTTTGCCGTCATTTATTGCCGTTATTGCTTCGGTGGCAACTATGCTTCTTATTCCCTCACGGTTTGTTGAACCCGAGATACCCCATACATCACAGAGTTTCAGTGACACTATTGCCGTACCTGTCAGAGCACGAGAAATTTCAGCCGCTGTAGAAAACCTGGGTGACTGCATAAATGCCGTGAGAAAAACCCTTGTTCCCCTCACCCGACCCGAACTCAAAGAGGTTATTTTTAACGCTTGTAAAAAAGTTTGTGACACCTGCGAACTTAACGAAAGCTGCATCAACTCAATCCGTAAGCCGAATGACGCTCACTATCAGAAAATCGCTTCAGCCCTCGAAGAAAACCGACTTGATTTTTCATCTTTTCCCGAAAATTTTATAAAAACCTGCTATATGAATGAGAAGGTTATGAACGCAGTCAGACAGGCTTATTTTGTTTATTGCACCAATATAAACTCTGAAAACAAAATCAACCGTTTTCAACAAATCACCGGTAACCAGCTTAAAAATATCGGCTCAATCATAGCCCCCATATGTTCAACGGCAATAAACGCCGGGGCTGTCACATCTCAGAGCAGTCGAGCCTGCGCCGTCTGCGCAGAAAATTTCGGCATAAGTGTAAGACAAGCCAGGCTTTGCACCGATAAAGCAGGTCACGAATATTTTAATCTTTCTTTTGACAAGCCTGATGAAAACTTCAATGTAACAAGGCTGACAGAAAATCTCCGTCGTGAAACCGGGTTTGAGCTTGATTTTCCTACCCTTGTGCAAAAAGATGATGTATATACTCTGATTTTTAAACAAAAACCAAAAGTAAATTTTAAAATTGCTGCAGCTGTCAGATCAGCTTCAGCTGACGGAGTCAGCGGTGACTATTACCGCAGCTTCACCGACTCTTTTTCCCGTCAGATTATTTTGCTCAGTGACGGAATGGGAACCGGTACACGGGCAGCCGTTGACTCTGCTTTCACCTGTGAAACATTCTGCAACCTGCTTAAATCAGGGCTTGATGTCAAAACAGCTGCCTCTGCCGTCAACTGCGCTATGCTGATGAAATCAACTGACGAATCTCTGTCAACCGTTGATCTTGTTATAGCTGACCCTGTTCTTTGCCGACTTACAATTTATAAATGCGGCGCTGCACCGTCTTTTATATTAAAAAACGGTAAAACCTCTGTGCTTGAAGCTGAATCAGCACCTATAGGTATTCTTGATAAAATTGATATGTCAAAAAGTGAAATCAGCGTATCAAAAGGTGACATTTATCTCACCGTGTCTGACGGAATAACAGCCGACAGCTGGGGCTGGATCGCTTCAGAGCTTAAAAGCTTTCAGGGTAGCTCACCGTCTGCTCTTGCTAAGCATATTCTTCAATGCGCCCTTGACAGGCGACTTGGCAAAAAAGCTGACGATATGACGGTTATTGCCCTCATAACAGAATAGTCTTGACAACGGCAGAATAGTATGCTAAATTTAAAAAGCAAAGTGAATAGAACACTTAAGGTGTCGGATAAGCATAAGCTTGATCCGGTGAAAAGGGAAGCAGGTGAAATTCCTGCACGAACTCGTCGCTGTGAAAGAGGAGCTTTGTTTCAGCGTTATGCAGTCATTGGATTTTTTCTGAGAAGACGAAACAAGGTGATGATACTTAAGTCAGAAGACCTGCCTGAGTGATGTTGTGGAGCCACGAGTAACTGGTTGAAGCGTTAAGATAATATATCTGTATACTTCTGAC
>JAZRME010000223.1:0-2651 GCA_045647325.1 Acutalibacteraceae bacterium
GTTATTCCCAGGTTTTCCATATATCAGGTTGATATCCGACCGTTGCCTGTTTGCCGTTTCTGACAATCGGCGTTTTAAAAATAGTCTGGTTTTCAAGAAGCTTTTCTTCCTTTGCTTCCTGTGATGCCAGATACTCAATAAAGCTGCTTTCGTAAGCTTTTGAACTTTTATCAATCAATGCTTCAAAACTGCCGACGGCTCTTAAAATATTATTATATTCACCTTTGCTCATACCAAATTTAGCCAGGTCAATGAATTGATATTTGATTTTTCTCTCTTTAAAATATCTTTCTGCCTTTTTTGTGTCAAAGCATTTTGCCTTTCCGTATATCTGAATATTCATAAAATCAATCCTTTCTTCTTGATAATTATATATTATGGTGTTAAAATTGTAAAGAGGCAGGTGATTCTTGTGGAAATTAAAATTCCTTCAAATATACTTTCGGCATTGAATTTGCTCAACTCCCACGGCTTTGAAGCTTATGTTGTGGGTGGTTGTGTGCGTGATGCTTTTCTTGATAAAATTGCTGACGATTGGGATGTAACCACTTCTGCAACTCCTGAAGAAACAAAAAAAGTTTTTGCAGACTACAGGGTGATTGAAACAGGTATAAAACACGGAACAATTGCAGTTATGATTGATGATGAGTTGATTGAAATTACAACAATGCGTGTTGACGGTGATTATACCGATAATCGCCATCCTGATTCTGTTGAGTTCACTCAGGATATTCACAAAGACTTGTCTCGCCGTGATTTTACGATTAATTCTATGGCATACAATCCTGCCAAAGGGCTTATTGACCCGTTTGACGGCAGGGGAGATATAAGACGAAAACTTATCCGTTGTGTAGGTGACCCTGATAAAAGGTTCAGTGAAGATGCACTGCGTATAATGAGAGCATTGAGGTTCTCATCAACACTCGGTTTTGATATTGTCCCTGAAACAGCTCAAAGCATAATCAGAAACAGACAATTGCTTTCAAATGTTGCCAAAGAGCGCATACGTGTTGAGTTGCTGAAGCTTCTTTGCGGTGTAAAAGTCAAGTCGATTCTTATCGATTTTGCACCGGTGTTTTTTGAAATAATACCTGAACTTGAAGCTATGTATAAATTCCCACAGAACACACCGTATCATATATATGATATCTGGGAGCACACTGCAACAGCGGTTGAAGCTGTTGATTCTGATCCTGTTTTAAAAATGACGATGTTGCTTCACGACCTCGGTAAACCTGATAAATTTTACACTGATGATAACGGTATTGCTCATTTTAAGTTTCATCAGGAGGTCAGCTGTGAAAAAGGCGCGGAAATTTTAAAAAGACTTCGTTTTTCAAAAGCTGAACAAGAAGAGATAACAACACTTATTTTATATCACGATTGGCGACCTGACGGCAGAGAAAAGCCTGTTTTGCGTTTTGCAGCAAAACATACTCCGGAGTTTGTGCTCAGACTTTTGCCGGTGTTAAAAGCTGATGCCATGGCGCAGAACCCTGTTTATCTTCAACAGAAGCTTTCTGAACTTAAGAAAACAGAAGAGGTTGTGAAAGCAGCTATTGAAAAAGGAGCTTGTCTCCAGATCAAAGATCTTTCAGTAAACGGCAACGACCTTATGTCTTGCGGTTTTAAAGGTAAAGAAATCGGACGGATACTTAATGAGATTCTGATGCTGGTCGCTGACGGCCACCTTGAAAATAAAAAATCAAATATTTTGACTTATATTAAAGAAAATTTTGTTCGAGATTGACATTGTATTTTAAATTGTAGTATAATTATCCGGTAACGAATATTTTCCTAAAAGGAGTTTTAAAAATGAGAAGTGACAAAATTACTCAGGGCATTAACGCTGCTCCCCAAAGAGCGTTGCTTCATGCCCTCGGTCTTACAGATGAAGAAATCGGAAAACCCCTTATCGGTATCGTAAGCTCACAGAACGACATTGTTCCCGGTCATATGAATATCGACAAGGTTGTTGAGGCTGTTAAACAGGGTGTATCAATGGCCGGCGGTGTTCCCATTGTTTTCCCTGCAATTGCTGTTTGTGACGGTATTGCTATGGGTCACGAGGGTATGAAATACTCTCTTGTTACAAGAGAGCTTATTGCCGACTCAACTGAAGCTATGGCAACTGCGCATCCCTTTGACGGTCTTGTTATGGTGCCTAACTGTGATAAAAACGTTCCCGGTCTTCTTATGGCTGCCGCAAGACTTAACGTTCCTTCAATTTTCGTTAGCGGCGGTCCTATGCTCGCAGGCACAATGGACGGCAAAAAAATCAGCTATTCTGACGTTTCTGAGGCTGTTAGCCAGTTCAGAACAGGCCAGATTGATGAAAAGAAGCTTTGTGAATTTGAAAACAAGGCTTGCCCCACCTGTGGCTCATGCTCAGGTATGTTCACAGCCAACTCAATGAACTGCCTCAGTGAGGTTCTCGGTATGGCTCTTCCCGGCAACGGAACAATCCCCGGTGTATATTCTGCAAGACTTCAGCTTGCTAAGCGTGCAGGTATGCAGATTATTGACCTTATTAAAAATGACATCAAACCCAGAGATATCATGACTGAAGATGCATTTATGAATGCTCTTACAATTGATATGGCTCTCGGTTGCAGCACTAACAGTATGCTTCACATTCCTGCAATTGCTCA
>JAZRME010000224.1:0-1938 GCA_045647325.1 Acutalibacteraceae bacterium
GGATGTAAAAATAAAAGTTTTACATCCTCTTATTTTGTGTTAAAGGTCAGTTAAGGGTGTGTAATTTATAAAAATTGCAATTTCACCCTTGTTAACTCATATTTGCAAAATGCAACACTTTTACTGAAAATGTGTGCAAAATGCCCGTTATAGTCTTCCTTGCCTTCCCCACCCCATAGCCGCACCCATAATTGACACCCCGAAAACCCAGTAAAATCAAGGTTTTCAGGATTTTGAAAAAAATTATGGTTTTCTCTTGACATTTACCCCTGCTGCTTGTGAGACCATAGGGGATTTTTTGGTAGAGACGAAGACAGTGCCTTCGGATTATGATCTTATTCTGACAGGTGATCTGGGGGCCGTGGGCTCACGGCTTCTCAAAGAGCTTCTGAAAAAAGAGTATAACATTGATATCTCTGCTGTTCACAATGATTGCGGACTTATGATTTATGACATTGATCAGCAGGATGTGAATTCAGGCGGTTCGGGGTGCGGTTGCAGTGCGGTTGTGCTTTGTTCAAAAATATTGAATGATCTTTCGTCAGGTTTGCTTAAAAAAATTCTTTTTGTGGCAACAGGTGCGTTACTTTCTCAGACAACAACTATGCAGGGTGAAACAATTCCGGGGATTGCACATGGTCTTTTGCTGATTGGAGGTAATGAATGTGAATGAACTCAGAATAGTAAAAACAGCAGCCACGATGTCAAAAATTTTTAGTTTTATGAGCTCAATAGCAACAATAACAGCTGTGATTTCAACCGTTTTTGTTATATTTTCTTGTGTGAAAAAAATAATGGTCTTCAGTTTGAAATAGTTAAGACCGACTGTCAATTCAATTCTTAAATAAAATTCCCCGATAATGCTGATGCATATCGGGGAAAAGGCAGATCAGATGTCTGTTTTTTTATAGTTGAGTGATATTGCTTCAATGCAGTTTTCAACAGTTGTTTCAATGTCAGACCCGTGAGTGTTTATTGTTATGTCAGCGTATTTCATATAAAGAGGGCAGCGCTGATGATAAAGCTGGGCGATTGTCTGATCTTGAGTCATGGCAACACCTCTTGTTTTGATGTTGGTGAGTCGGGCTTCAATATCTTTAAGAGGCAAAGAGAGATAAACCAGAATGCCGTTCTTTTTAAGATGCTCAATAGCTTTTTGAGAATAAATTACGCTGCCGCCTGTTGCAATAACGCAGTTGTCTTCATTGATGTCAATAACGGCGTTTTCTTCTTCCTGAAGAAAAGCATCTATGCCTCGGGTGTCGATAATCTGCTGAAGCTTCATTGAGCAGCGTTTCTGAATAATCAGGTCGCTGTCGATAAAATCTTTTTGTAAAGCCTTTGCAAGTAAGACACCTATTGTACTTTTGCCGCAACCCGGCATGCCTATCAAAACAATATTCATTGAAAAATCCTCCCTGAATGATTAGTTAAATTATACTACAATGCAGATTATTTGTAAAGAAATTACATTTTTTAACCCGAATAATACATATTTGCAAAAATGTCGTGATGATTTTTTGACTAATTTACGCAAAATGGACACTTTTTAAAATGTGTCATTTGAATTGATAAGAGTGTCGTAATATAATTTTGTATAGCTGAAAAAACATTTATTGTATTTGGAGATACTTATGAGCAACAAAAAATACCCTTACAATAATATACCCGTCACCCGTGATTTAAAAGAAATGGTTGATTTCTGCGCTAAGACTTACGGTGACGATACAGCTTTTTGGTACACAAAAGGCAAGAATGAGATAAGACATTCTTTTATCGATGTTAAAAATGATGTTTATGCTCTCGGAACATATCTTCATTCAATAGGTTACAAAAATTCACACATCGCCCTCATCGGTGAAAACAGTTATGAATGGATTGTTTGTTATCTCGCTGTTATTTGCGGCGGCAATGTTATTGTTCCCGTTGATAAAGAGC
>JAZRME010000225.1:0-3278 GCA_045647325.1 Acutalibacteraceae bacterium
TTTTCAATAAGTGAAATTGTGCCGTGTTTCAATTCCCCTGCTGCATAGGCTTCACAATGGGTGTAGCTGACCTCTTTGAGTTTGAGAGCCCCTTCCATAGCTGAGCAATAGTCCACACCTCTGCCTATAAAACAAGCGTAAGGTATCTCACTCAACTCCCTCGCTAAACTTTTATAATCAGCTTCATTTTTTAAAATCTCTCTGATTTTATCGGGGAGTTTTTTCATTTCATCAATAAGACGCAGGTATTCACTTTTATTGATTTTTAATGATGAATAAGCCAATCTGACACAAAGAGCATAAATCACCGTCAGCTGAGCGCTAAAAGCTTTTGTTGTTGCAACAGCAACCTCCTTACCGGCTTTTGTGAGAATGACACTGTCACTTTCCTGCGCAATTGTGCTTAAAGGCGCATTGACAATTGACACTATTTTAGCGTTACAACGCTTAGCCTCTCTCAAAGCTGCCAATGTATCTGCTGTTTCACCACTCTGACTGATAATTACAACAAGAGTGTTTTCATCTGGGTTGTGGTTTGCATATCTGTATTCTGAAGCAATATACGCTTCACACGGAATTTTCATAATTGAACGGGCAACATACGCCCCGACTAACCCTGCATGATAAGCTGAGCCACAGGCAATAAACTCAATGCGTTGAATTCTTTTGATTTTTTCTTTTGTCAATCTGAGAGCCGGGATTTTTATTTTTGACTCTGAAATCATACTATCAAGGGTGTTTTTAACCGCCTGAGGTTGTTGATGAATTTCTTTGAGCATAAAATGAGCATACTCACCCTTGCCCTGATCTTCATTTGTTGCGTTAAGCCTTATTTCACTTTTTCTTATCCTGCATCCGTCAAAGTCAAAAACTTTCAACTCATCTTTTGAAAGAATACCGATTTCTTTGTCGCCGATTTTATACACCCTGCCTGTTTTTTGAGGCAAAACCGAAACATCACTTGCGATATATCCCCCATCAGTTTCAAGGCTGACAAACAAGGGGCTTGAATATCTGGCGCAAAAAATAGTATCAGGGTAATCGTTACATAAAATGCCCAAAGCATAAGAACCTTTAAGCTTTGTCAAAACATTTGTTATCGCAGTTTTAACATCACCGTCATACTCTTTTTCAAGCAGATGCGCCACCACCTCGGTGTCGGTATCACTGATAAAGCGATGCCCTTCATTTTTGAGCTCGGTTTTAAGAGTCATAAAATTTTCAATAATCCCGTTATGAACAACGGCAAATTTTTTATCAGGGCTTGTATGAGGGTGGGCGTTTATTTCGGTCGGCTCTCCGTGAGTTGCCCATCTCGTGTGACCGATACCCACTGAAGCCGTTAAACTATCAGGCACCGCTGACCATAAACCGTCAGGACTTCCGCAGGTCTTAAACACTTTTGTCTGTCTGTTTTGAATTATACCGATACCTGCCGAGTCATATCCTCTGTATTCAAGCCCTTCAAGGCCTTTGATTATAATAGGTGCGGCAGCCATAGTTCCCGTGTAGCCCATAATTCCACACATAAAAAATCCCTCACTTGCGAATATTCATAATATATTCTACGCAAGGAGGGATTTATTATTCATAATTAAATTTTATCAACCAAATCTTGAAAGCAAGAAACCTGCTGCAACAGCTGAACCGATAACACCTGCTACATTGGGTCCCATAGCGTGCATAAGAAGGAAGTTTTTGGGATTATACTTTCTTCCTTCATTCTGTGCAACACGGGCAGCCATAGGCACAGCAGAAACACCGGCTGAGCCGATAAGAGGATTAACCTTACCACCGGTAATTACATAAAGCAACTTACCGAGAAGAAGGCCGCCTACTGTTGAGAAGCAGAATGCCATAAGACCGAGAGCAACAATTTTAAGGGTTTCAACCTTAAGGAAGGTTGCGCCGTTGGTTGTTGCGCCGACTGTAAGACCAAGCATAATTGTAACAATGTTCATAAGGGCGTTCTGAGCTGTGTCTGAAAGTCTGTCAACAACACCACATTCCTTAAAGAGGTTGCCGAGCATAAGCATACCAAGAAGCGGAGCAACCGAAGGAAGTATGAATGCACATATAACAAGAACAACAACAGGGAAAACAATCTTTTCAACCTTGCTGACCTTACGTAGCTGGTTCATTTCAACCTGACGCTCTTTCTTTGTTGTGAGGAGCTTCATAATAGGAGGCTGAATGAAAGGAATAAGAGCCATATAAGAATAAGCTGCAACGGCAATCGGTCCAAGAAGGTGACCTGCAAGTTTACCTGTGAGATAAATCGCAGTGGGACCGTCTGCGCCACCGATAATAGCGATTGAAGCTGCTTCCTGAGGAGTAAAGCCAAGAACAATAGCAACAACAAATGCAACATAAATACCAAGCTGAGCTGCAGCACCGAGCAAAAGTGAAACAGGGTTTGAAAGAAGAGGACCGAAATCAGTCATACAACCGATACCGAGGAAAATAAGGCAAGGGAAGATACTTGACTTAACGCCTGAATAAATCAGCCTCAACACACCTGTGTCATACCAATGAGCACCTTCAACTATGTTTGAAGTGTCCATAAGACCGGTAGGGTCATCCATAAGACCTGCACCGGGAAGGTTTGCAAGTAAAATACCAAAAGCAATAGGAACAAGCAGAAGAGGTTCGCATTTTTTGGCAATTGCAAAGTAAAGAAGAACGAACGCAACAAGAATCATAACAAGATTCTGCCACAAGAAAGCGCCGTCAACAAAAAGAGCAGCAAAGCCCGATGATTCCCATAATCCGATGAGAACGTCTTTAATCATTTCCATTATTTGTCGGCTCCTTTCTTTTCATCATCTAAAAGCTTAATTGATTTAAAGCTGAGTCTGTTAAGGGGAATTCCGCTGTTATGGCTGACAAGAGCCATGATAACTGCGGCTGTTTTTTCATCTGTGCCGATAAGCTCAACCTCACCCTGATTCATGCCCTCAGGCATAGGAATAACTGCAGGTGATACCGAAGCCTCACCGATAACTGCTTCAGATTTTGCTATTTTGCTTTCAAAAGTTCTTATAACTTTTGAAACAATAATAATCAAAACAGCAATTATAGCAAGAATAGCCATAACAACAACTATTCCGATAACAGATGTAAGTATAGCATCGGTAATGGTAAATTCCATTGTTTTGCCTCCTTTTGATTCTTTTTATTTAGTTTGTTCCATCGGGAACAGATTCCACCTGTAAAAAACAGGAACAAAGAGCGTCTGATTTAACTCAAACGCTCTTGAAAGATTTTATTTTTTATCT
>JAZRME010000226.1:0-5779 GCA_045647325.1 Acutalibacteraceae bacterium
GAACGACATGGCTACGATCCGACTTCCAGCTACAAAGGCTGACGTTATCAAACTCTTCAATGACGTTACAGCTAAAGCAGCAAAAGGTTCTTACAAATTAACAAGAACAGGTAAATTTGTTAAGCCTATCGACGTTGGTTCAGCAACAAGCGCACTCAACAAGATTATCCATGGTGTTGACGAGAATGCATCTCTTGACTCAGTTGTCGGTGGCTTTATCGGTGTTAAGGCTCAGCCCATCACAGGTACAGTCAAGGCAGGTAAGGGTGAAGGCTTCGATGCTAAGTATATGATCAAGGCTATGAACATCACAGAAGCTGATGTTAAGAGCTTCAGCGTTAACGGCAACAAATATACTATCGAAATCAATGCTACTACTAACCCCTCAGCTAACAGCGCTATGGGTCGTGCAACAAACGACTACATCACATTTGCTGAAGTTAACAAGAGTATTGCTAACGAAGTTGGTGACGCAGTTAAGGTTGTTGAAGGTGAATCAAAAGCTAATTACAACAAGATTGTTTTCACTGCAACAGTTACTGATGGCAAAATCACAGCTATTGATTATTCATACTCATTTGATGCAACACTTAAGCTTAAACTCGCTATTATCAGCGCAACAGGCACAGGTGAAGCTGCTATCACAGGCAAATATACAAATATCAAATATTAATTTTTGATAATCATTTAAGGCACCATCGTCGGATGGTGCCTTTTTTACTCTGTTATTTCAGTTATTACTGTTTCTAATGAATTGATATAATCAATGATTTCGATTTTAAATGCCGTATCAGGTGCCGTATTACCGTTGGCCCTTTTGTATATTGATAAAACTGTATCAAAAAAATTATGTTCATCAATGATTTCGTCTGTGTTCATATAAATCAGGTGCAGTTGCTCAGGTGTCGGCTTAAGTTTTTGAATTTTATTAAAAAACTGTCCTGAGTCTTCAATAATAAATCTGTTGATATCTGCTTTTATAACAATGGCATTACGAATCTTAACTGCTACTTCTTCGGGTAAGTCCGGAGTTTTGATTTCATCATATTTAACAATGAAATTGTGAATTTTAACATCAACCATTTCGATATATGTGTTAAAATATTTTTCCTGAAAGTCAATGGATGCAGCAGCTTCTTCACGGGTAAGCATCATACCGACAGGTGCCGCAATCAGCTTGTCTTCGTTATCGTTTTCTCTGTGAGCAATTCCTATAATGCGTACTTTAAATTCTTTAACAGCTTCATTTACTCCGAGAAGATACACATCCAACTCCTCACCGTCGCTTCCGATCACATCGGGGATATAACCGTAATTTATGGGGTAGGTCAGGGTGTAGTTGCCTTTTTTATGAATATATCCTATAGGGCGGTCGATTTTTATTCTGACTGTTTTTCCTAAAAATGATTTCACTTGATTTTTTCTGTCTTCAGAAGTCATTGTTTTCACCTCTTCGGCTTTGTTATGTGGGTATTATAATGTATTTTAATGAGATATTCAACAATAAAAGAAGATAAAATATCGCAGATGAAAACCTTCATCTGCGATATTCTTTAACCGAATACATCAAGATTTAAAGAAAATTCAATTTCTTCTTTAATCATCTTGATTATTACATTTATAAAGTTTTTAAAGAAATTAACAATTGCATCCAGAAATCCTGACTCTTCTTTGTCAAAGTCAGCGTCGGTAACCTCAAGAGGTGTAAGACTTTCATTATTGACATTTACCATATATTGAGGATATTTCTCATTATCAACAGTCAGATCATAACGCATAATCTCAACTGACGGCTCCTGAAGGGGATAGAAATAATTGTGATGCAAATCCTTTACAAACCAAGTGGTTTCAGGGAAAAGGCAGGTTGAAGCATCAATTTTTTTATCAGGAGAAATATACTTCATATTATCTTCAGAAACCTCTGAGAGATAATATGCGCTGAGAACCTTGCCGTAATCTGCGGCAGTTGCACCGAATGATTGACGATAAACGCTTGTGTCACCGTCACCCTGGGTTGTTGCTCCCTCGTATAACGGAAATTCAGGGAAATTATATTTAACAAAGATGTTAAAGTTTATACCGGCTTCTTTCATTTCAAGCATTGTTTCTTCAACGTTTACCTGAACGGTGTAATAATATTCATCAGCCTTTGAGATGAAACCTGCGTATTCAGCTTTTATTTCATCGGTGTTAAAAACAAAGTCTCTTGCCTGTTCATAGAGCTCGGGGGTTACCATAGCCCAATAAGAGAGCCAACCACCGAAAGTGTTGCGGATAATCAACGGGAACAGATCATTTTTAAAGGTGTTTATAAAAGATATAAGCGTATCTCCGGTGAGACCGAGCATCTTTGCCTGATACATAACCTCAATAATTGCCGATACAAAATCTGCGCTGTTTTTATCGCCGATGAGACCTTTATCATTGATATAATAATCAAGGAATGAGTTAAAAGATTCATTGTTAATTGTTATCTGACCTGAGAACAATGCACTCATAAAGTCGATACCCATAATAGATGATGAGTAGTAAGAGATATCAGAAATATAAGTTTTGGCGTGGTCTTTATAAAGCTGAAGATATGCTGCAATCACATTTGCGCCGTAACATCTGCCGATGAGCTGAACCTTATCTTTGCCTGTTAATTCTATAACATTGTCGATATGCTCTTTAAGTTCGCTGGCTGTTTTTATGGGAGATTCACGCCAATCGTACCAGAAACGGCAATCCCACACATCATAGTCTGAGGTTTTGCCCTTAAGATGGGCTGTTTCGGTTTTGTTTTTTGCATAACTTCCGTTAGAAACTTCACCGTCAGGGTCAAGAATCAGATCTTCAAAAATTGGCGCCCATGAATCATTAAACTCCTGAGCATATGATGAATAATCACCTGTAATAGTTCCTTTTGCCAATTCTTCAAGGCAGGGGAGGAAGGTTTCTTTAATTGTACCTATTACATCTGCCTTTAAAGGATAAACTTCCTCACCGTCAGCGTTGTAAATAGGGTTTGTGTGAGCGCCTACAATATAAATTGTGGGGTATTCCTCCGGCTCAGACGCAAATGACGGAGCGACGCAGGAAAGAGTAAGCACTAAGCACAAAAATATACTTAAAAGTTTTTTCATAATATTATCTCCTGTGAAATATATCATTGGTTTTTATTTAGCTTTATTCAGGTGATGCTGTTTTGTGAGGAACGTTTTCTCTTACTGCAGCGATAATCTCAGCGGCAGGAATTACTTCAACGCCATCGTCAAGCTGACTTACAAAATAAGCAAGATCATCAGGGCCGACAGTCCAGGGGTGAATGTTGATTACAGTGTAGCCGTTGATTGAATTGATATCAGCAGGGTGTGAATTAATAATTTCGGCCTGTTCCTTAAGCCATTCATTTGTCACCTGAGAAGCATCCCCCGAAGGGTGCCATAAAGAAAATCTGACCGATATAAAAGGCTTATCTTCAGCAAAATACACTTTGCCGCCTCCACCTGCATAATAACCGGGGTCAAGCTGAATAATACCGCCGTCAATATTATCGTAACGGGCAAAATTTTTCAATTTATTTGTATATACCCAATCTTCATAAGCGTTTTCGGGTTTTGTATCAAGAAGCGTTAATATTCTGAGTCCTGAGTCAAGCATCGTTGCTGCTGTGCGATCAGCGAAAGCGCTGACCTCTTTTGATGACATATGGCTGATTCTTCCGTAACCTGCGCCTGACGGACCTGTGATAAATGAATCTCCGCCGTTATTATCGAGAGCTCTTTTGACAGCGGTTGATGAAAATTCCTTCATCTGAGGGGCAAAAGTCCATGTGATGGGAGTGTCAATATTATAGCTCTGCCATTGGTGAAATTCGCTGTAGCCGTTTGATATCCATTGAGCGTTATCACCGTCACTGTAAACGATTGAAACATAATGCTTCTGAGGGTTAAGCTCCGGAGCTTCGGCTTTTTGTGCCATAGGCTCGGTCTCAATACGGTTGCAGGTGAGTACGCTGACATTGTAGCTGTGGTCTGACGGAATCACATAATGACCGAAGCGTGAAGCGCACTGAGTGAATTTAACTTCAAACTTGCACCATCCGATAATGGCTGATGCAAGTTCCAGATCGTTAAAAAGCTGGTCACGGAATGTTCGTGCAAGATAGTCGTCATCTTCTACGTATGTAATAAATATTTTTTGCTGAACGGCAAGGTCACGAAGGCCTGAACCTGCTGCATAAAGATGAACAAGTGCATTTTTGCAGAATTCATCTTTATATTCTGAATAAAACTCCCTCTGTTCGGTGAAGTCAAGAATGTTGTCAGTGAGATCTTCTTTCTTTTCTAAGCCGAGCGCTTTAGCTTTTTCTTCACATGACACAGGAACAGCGAGCCAACCGAAAACAGTGGCGTAGTTAAAAGCCATATTTATCTGCTCAGTTATATCAGCATCAGAAAAAAGAACATAACCGTTATCTTTTATGTAAGAAGCGTAACGGGGAACGAGATTTTCAAGAGTCCAGGGCTTTCCGTTTTCATCAGCGTAAAGAATGGTGCAACCTGCAGCTTCAAGGTCTTTGAGCTCATTTGAAGCCTGACCGCCGTAGTTGATAAAAATCGAAGCCTTATCTCTGCCTACAAGCCCCTGAAGAGAGTGAATAGCAGCTCTTTCGTCTTTTGTAAGACCGCTGACAACAACAATTTCATCAGCAAGTGGCTTTTGGTCAAACAACCCTGATAACGATGAAAGCTCGGTTTCGCTCAATGCGTCACCGATAATTCCCGGAAAATATGAAGAAATTCCGTTAAAGATAAACATATTTATTGATAAAAATAAAGCAATAGCAGTTTTAAAAAAGCTCATAATAAATCCTCCTTTTGCTTATTATAACATAATAAAACAATTTAATCAATTTTTTTATTGCCGTCTGAGTCAAAATTAAATCAATCTGATTTGTTGCTTTTTATCAGGGTGGATGATATAATATCCGTGATAACAATTGCGTCTGGAGTTGATATAATGAAAAAGAAAATTATACTGTTAAGGAGATAATTCCTGAAATGAAAGATTTATCATTCACCTTATAAAGGGCTTAAATATGAATATCGTTGAAACATTAAAGGAAAAGTTAAATAATGTAATTGACACATATCCTGAGTTTGTAAAAGGTGTAATTCATAATTGCGAATACTACAAAGATAAAAATCCTAAAATTGCACAACAAGTATTGGAATATATACAAAACAATCCAAATGCTGATACAAGTGACATAATTGAATACACATCCGATTGCAAGGGGTTGCCCTATGGAGATGACAACGGCAAATGGTACAGATGGGATAAAGAAATTACCGAAGAAGAGGCAAGACGAATAACACAAGCGGAATATTGTGACGATTAAACATAAGAAGTTTATTATAGAAAAAATAAAAGGGGAGGCGTATGCCTCCCTTTCGTTGTTATTAAAGCAATCACACACCAAGCACTTTTTTAAGAGTGCCTCCGAGAATGTTCTCTTTAGCTGTGTCAGAAATATTAAGACTGTTAAATCTCTGCATTTCATATTTGATATATGAAGCGTCATGAAACGGAAAATCAAGCCCGAAAATACTGCTTTCATCGTTTGTCTGAGCGATAATTGTTTCAAGCTGTTCGTTAGTGAGTGTCCAGGCATCTGTTCCGTCACGGTCGCTTATAGATGTCCAACCTGCAAAAACTCTGGGCTGAACACCAAAGCGTGAATTATTACACATTACAGCAAGACTTTCGTTAAAGAAATGATATCCGCCAAGAT
>JAZRME010000227.1:0-7156 GCA_045647325.1 Acutalibacteraceae bacterium
CTCTGCTGCCATACAGGCAAAATATTTAAGAGTTTTTCTGTCAAGTTTTTTCATTGTTAACTCCTCCGATATTCCGGATTGTAACATAAACTGTAAAAACAGTCAATACACGGCAAATCGATGTTTTAAAATTATAATATATTTTCGCAAATCTATTGATAAATTTTCAATATAATGATAAAATATACAATATATTGGGTTTTTGTATCTTTGTATAAATCTGCCCTCTGATGACAAGACTAATCCGGAGAAAGGATTGGTTTTATGGGATACAGAAACACATTGTTTTCGGGCTTTACAGCTCCGACATCGCCTGATACCGATAACTCAGGGCAAGAAAACACAGCCGAAGAATATAACGAAGCTTTTAAACAGATTGTAGATACCGGTTCAATCACTGTTGAAAAAAACGGTCATCTTATTCACTGTATTACTATTGTGGGTCAGATTGAAGGTCACTACATTCTGCCGTCACAAAACAAAACCACTAAATATGAGCATGTTATTCCTCAGTTGGTGGCTATTGAAGAGAGTAATACTATCGACGGGCTTCTTATCATTCTTAACACCGTGGGCGGTGATATTGAGGCCGGTCTTGCTATAGCTGAGTTAATTTCGGGGATGAAAACGCCGACCGTGTCACTTGTTCTCGGGGGTGGGCATTCTATTGGTGTGCCGCTTGCCGTTTCGGCTAAAAAGTCTTTTATCACTCCGTCAGCTACAATGACAATTCATCCGGTGAGAATGAACGGTCTTGTTCTCGGTGTGCCTCAGACAATGTCATATTTTCAACAGATGCAAGAGAGAATAGTCCGTTTTGTCAGCGAAAATTCCCGTATGCCTGCCGATGTTTTCCGTAATCTTATGCTTGCTACCGGCGAGCTTGTTATGGATATAGGCACGGTTCTTGAGGGCAGTGAGGCTGTCAGCAAAGGTCTGATTGATTTCAGCGGAAGTCTTTGTGATGCCCTTGATTGCCTTTATGAAATGATAAAAGATAATTCTGAAAACAATGAAGATAAAAATACAGACAGTTAAACAGGAGGATATATGGCTACTAAATCTACCAAAAAAACTACTAAAAAGCCGTCAGCTTCATCAAAGCCCAAACAACCGGCCAAAAAGCAGTCTGCCCCGGTGCATAAGGGTCAGACTCAGGCTCAGCGCCAGAGAACAGCCGTTATTATAATGGCAGGGGCGTTTCTGTTGTTTTGTATGACACTTATAAAAGGTGAAAGTGTCTGGGCTGCTATACATAATTTCATTTTCGGTGTGTTCGGAATCTGTGCATATTTCTGGCCTATGATGATGGTTTATATTGCTGTGATGTTTGCTATGAATAAGCCGATGAAATCTACTGTTGCCAATGTTATAGGTTCAGGTGTGTTTATCAGCTTTCTGAGCGGTATTATTCATGTCGCATGGGATAACATTGAAGTCGGCGACCTTGGTGAACAGATTGAATACGTGTGGGACCTGAGAAAATCCGTCACAGCTGAAAGCGGAGGCGTTCTCGGCGCTGTTGTAGGCGGCGGTTTTGATCTTCTTGCAGGTAAAGCCGGTGCGCTGATTCTTCTTATTGTGGTTGATATTCTCATTATTATGCTGATTACAGGCACAACGCTTGGCCGTGCATACAGTCTTTTTTCAAAGCCTGTTAAAAAAGTCGGTTCCTTTACTGAAGAAAAAATTGAGCAGGGTATGGAGCGTCACCGTGAACGCAAAGAAAATGGCGAATCATTTTCTATACCTCAGGTTAAGCGTAAATTCAAGCCTATTGATATAGGTCCTGAAGCTACTCCCGAAATGGGCAAAACTCTTGACAGTGATAACACTATTTTTGTTGAAGAACTTGCAGGTAACGCAGAAAAAGAAAAATCCCGTGAAAATATTGATAATATTATCAAGGGTATGCCTGGTTTGAGTGAACCGGAAACGGAGGTTGCTGTTACAAAAACAGAACCTGCCGAAATCATAGCTGCTCCGAAACCTAAAAAACCAAAAGTTGAAAAACCGGCAGAAGAACCTGTGCAGGAAGAAAAGGAAGAATCATCAGCACCTGCAAGGGTTTATAAAAAGCCTCCTCTTGATTGTATTTCACTTGCTGACAATTCAGGAATTATGAATTACGAGCAAGAGCTTAAAGCCAACTCACAGAAGCTTGAAGAAACTCTCGAAAGTTTCGGTGTTAAAACAAAGCTTGTGGGTATCTGCCGAGGCCCTTCTGTTACAAGATATGAGCTTCAGCCTGCTCCGGGTGTTAAAATCAGCCGTATTACAGGTCTTTCTGATGATATCGCTCTGGCCCTTGCTTCTTCGGGTGTACGTATCGAAGCTCCGATACCGAATAAATCCGCTGTCGGCATTGAGGTGCCAAACAAGAGCCGTGCAACTGTTTCATTAAGAGAAATTATTGAAACAACCCAATATGACACTCAGGTGTCAAAAAGTAAGCTTTCTGTCGCCCTCGGTAAGGATATTACAGGTGAAACAATTATTGCTGACCTTGCTAAAATGCCTCATATTCTTATTGCAGGTACAACCGGTTCGGGTAAATCTGTGTGCCTTAATGCTATGATTATCAGTATTCTTTATAACGCAACCCCCGATGAGGTCAAGCTTCTTATGATTGACCCCAAGCAGGTTGAGTTCACTGTTTATAACGGCATACCGCATCTTCTCGTTCCTGTTGTTTCAGACCCACGTAAGGCTGCCGGTGCTTTAGGTTGGGCTGTTACCGAGATGCTTAAAAGATATAAGATGTTTTCTGAAAAGAATGTCCGTGATATAAAGGGCTATAACCGTCTTGCAAGAAGCGATGACTCAATTCCGCCCATGCCTCAGATTGTTATTTTTATCGACGAGCTTTCTGACCTTATGATGGCAGCTCCCAATGAAGTTGAAGATTCAATCTGTCGTCTTGCTCAGATGGCACGAGCTGCAGGTATGCATCTTGTTATTGCCACTCAGAGACCGTCAGTTAATGTTATCACAGGTATTATCAAAGCCAACATCCCGAGCCGAATTGCTCTTTCGGTTTCATCTCAGGTTGACTCAAGAACAATCATTGACTCATCAGGCGCTGAGAAACTGTTAGGTAACGGTGATATGCTCTTTAACCCGGTAGGAACTTCAAAACCTGTCCGTGTTCAGGGATGTTTCCTTTCAGACGGTGAAGTTGAAAATGTAGTTAATTTCATAAAATCGCAGGAATCAAGCTCTTATGACGATCAGGTTATGGAAGAGATTGAGCGTCAGGCAGTTATGGAAAAGAAAAAGAGTTCCGCAGTTTCAGATGATGACGGTGACGGCGATTCTGAGGGCGGCGATGAAATGCTTCCCAAAGCAATAGAGGTTGTTGTTGAAAATCAGATGGCATCAACAACTCTTTTGCAGCGTAAACTTAAATTAGGCTATGCCCGTGCGGCAAGACTTATGGATGCCCTTGAGGAAAAGGGTATAGTCGGTCCCTTTGAGGGCGCTAAACCGAGAAAGGTGCTTATTTCCAAACAGCAGTGGATGGAAATGAACGCTCTTGCTAACGCTTCACCTGTGAGAGAAAAGCCTTACGGTGAAGAATCTGACGATGATTTTTCGGAGGAATAAATGTTTTTACCAATAAACCGTGAAGATATTGAGCAAAGAGGCTGGGATGGAGTTGACTTCGTCTATGTAACGGGTGATGCGTATGTGGATCACCCCAGCTTCGGTGCGTCTATAATAACAAGGGTGCTGGAGGCAGAAGGGTACAATGTTGCCGTTCTTTCTCAGCCTGAATGGAATTCGACTGAAGATTTCACCAGGTTCGGTAAGCCTCGCTTGGGTTTTTTGGTTACATCAGGCAATATTGATTCAATGGTAGCTCATTATACAGCTGCTAAGAAAAAGCGTTCTCAGGATGCTTACTCACCCGGTAAGATTATGGGTCTGAGACCTGACAGGGCGGTTATTGTATATTGTAATAAAATCAAAGAAGCTTATCCGGATGTACCTATAATTATCGGCGGTCTTGAAGCATCCCTTCGTCGCTTTGCCCACTATGATTATTGGGATGATAAAATCAGGCGTTCTGTTCTTTTTGACTCTCAGGCAGACCTGCTGATTTACGGTATGGGAGAAAATCAGATTATTGAAATCTGCCGAAGGCTTTCAAACGGTGAAGATGTTTCTTCTATCCGTGATGTAAAAGGCACCTGCTACGCCTGTGATGTTACTGAAACTCCTTACGGGGGCAAGGAATGTCCTTCTTTTGAAAACTGTATTAAAAACAAAAAAGAATACGCTGTTTCCTGCAGACTTCAGCAGGATGAGCAGGACCATATAAGAGGCAAACTTTTAAAACAGCGGCACGGCAATAAAATGCTTGTTCAGAATCCGCCAATGCCTCCTCTGACTCAGCAGGAGCTTGATTGGGTTTATTCGCTGCCTTATGAAAGAACATATCACCCTGTTTATGAAAAAATGGGTGGCGTACCTGCTATTGAAGAGGTTCGTTTTTCAATCACTCACAACCGTGGTTGCTTCGGTGCGTGTAATTTCTGTTCATTAGCTTTTCATCAGGGCAGGTTTATTACCACAAGAAGTAAAGAGTCTGTTATTGAAGAGGCGAAGCTTCTGACAAATCTGCCTGATTTTAAAGGCTATATTCACGATATAGGCGGCCCTACCGCTAACTTCAGACGCACTTCTTGCCTTAAACAGCTTGAACACGGACTTTGTAAGGGTAAAAAATGTTTAGCCCCCAAGCCGTGTAAAGCTCTTGAAGCTGATCATAGTGAGTATCTCGACATACTCAGATCGGTGCGTTCATTACCCAAAATAAAAAAGGTGTTTGTCCGTTCGGGTATCCGTTATGACTATATGCTCAGAGACAGTGATGATACATTTTTCAAAGAGCTTGTAAAATATCATGTCAGCGGTCAGCTTAAGGTTGCCCCTGAGCATTGTTCGGCAACAGTTCTTGACAAAATGGGCAAACCTCATATAGAAGCTTATGTTGATTTTTCAAAAAAATATTTTCAGTTAAGTGATGATGCCGGTAAGGAGCAGTATCTTGTGCCTTATCTTATGTCATCTCACCCCGGCAGCACTCTTAAAGAAGCTGTTGAACTTGCTGTTTTTCTTAAAAAGAGACACATAAGACCGGAACAGGTGCAGGACTTTTATCCTACACCGGGAACCATTTCAACCTGTATGTTTTACACCGGTCTTGATCCTTACACACTTGAACCTGTCTATGTCGCCAAAGACCCTCATGAAAAGGCATTACAGAGGGCTCTGCTTCAATATTACGCCCCTCAGAATAAACATCTTGTTATTGAGGCTCTCAGAAAGGCAGGTCGCCACGATCTTATAGGTGTGGGTGAAAAGTGTCTTGTTAAACCTGATGTTAATCAGAAACCTTATCATCAGACAAATCAGAATAACAGGGGAGGTAAGCCTTATGGCAAGAAGAAAATCAAAAAAAAGTAAGGCTTCATTGATTGGCGTTCTGATTATTGCGATATTATTTATTATCGGTTCAAAAGTTGTTTCTCCCGAAATGTGGGATTCTGCTTTTGAAGGAACAGGAGTCAACCAATCTTTATCCTCTGATGCGGGTATGTCTGTTCACTTTGTTGATGTAGGGCAGGGTGATTGCACAATCATCGAATCAGACGGAAAGTATATTCTCATTGACACCGGTGAGGCCGATATGGGTCAACGGGTTATAAATTATCTTAATAATCTCGGTGTTGAAACTCTGACTTATTGCATCGCAACTCATCCTCATTCAGACCATATAGGCAGTATGGCTCAGGTGCTTTCAGAATTTAATGCTGAAACCCTCATTATGCCGGAACTCAGTGAGGTCAATATACCTACAACATCTACATACGAAAAGTTTCTTCTCAGCGCTGAAGAAAACTGCGATGAAATCATAGCTGCCGAGGCAGGCTATACATATTCTGCCGGTGAAGTTGAGATTCAGATTCTCGGGCCTTGTGATCAGGATGAAGATCTTAACAATATGTCTGTTGTAGCGAAGGTTTCTTACGGTGAATCATCATTTCTCATAACAGGAGACTGTTCTTTTGATGAGGAAGATGATATTATGGATAACTACTATAATCAGCTTGACAGCGATGTTCTCAAAGTTGGTCATCACGCAAGTGCAGGTTCAACAAGCGTTGATTGGCTTGAAGCTGTTGAACCCGATATTGCCGTTATTTCGGTAGGTGAGGGTAACTCATACGGCCACCCCACCAAAAAGGTTCTCGATAATCTTGCTGATTTTGACTGTGAGGTTTATCGTACCGATAAATCAGGCTCAATTGTTTTTGAAACTGACGGCAAGTCAATTGCATTAAAAAGTTGACAAAACAAGCGGAATGAATTATACTTTTTAAGTTAAAAACTAATTGCTTTGTGCATTAAAAAACCTTTATTTTGTTTATAAGGAGTAAAATATTATGCAGTGGACCGGTCTTAACGAATTAAGAGAAAAATATCTTTCTTTTTTTGAGAGCAAGGAGCATCTTCGTCTCCCAAGTTTTCCTCTTGTACCTCAGGGCGATAAGAGTATTCTTCTTATCAACGCAGGTATGACACCTATGAAAAAGTATTTCACAGGTGAGCTTACACCTCCCCGTGAAAGAGTAACAACTTGTCAGAAATGTATCCGTACCCCCGATATTGACAACGTTGGTAAAACTGCCCGTCACGGAACATTCTTTGAAATGCTCGGTAACTTCTCTTTCGGTAACTATTTCAAAAGAGAAGCAACAGCCTGGGCTTGGGAATTTTTCACAAAAGTTCTTGAAATGCCTGAGGACAAGCTTTATGTCAGCGTATATCTTGAGGATGATGAAGCTTTTGATATCTGGACTAAAGAAGTAGGCGTTGATCCCTCTCATATGGTTCGCTTCGGTAAAGAAGATAACTTCTGGGAGCATGGCGCAGGTCCTTGCGGCCCTTGTTCAGAGATTTATTTTGACCGTGGCGCTGATAAAGGCTGCGGCAGCCCTGATTGTAAAGTCGGCTGTGAATGTGACCGCTTTATTGAGGTGTGGAACCTTGTTTTCACTCAGTTTGAAAACGACGGCCACAACAACTATACCCGTCTTGCAAAGCCCAATATCGATACAGGTATGGGTCTTGAAAGACTTGCTTGTGT
>JAZRME010000228.1:0-2426 GCA_045647325.1 Acutalibacteraceae bacterium
GCCATGCGTTGCCGGAAGCATAGAAACACTTGTCTTTGGTGCTGTATGCAAAACCGAGAATACCCTTGTCACCTTCTGTGGTGATGTTACCCTCTTCGTCAATGTAGAAGTTGAGGTAGTTGAGAATCTTACCTGTTAAAACAATTTCTTTCCAGAACTGCTCGTAGGTGTATTCCTTACCGTCAAACATAAAGGTATCTTCACCTTTTGTTGTGGAGGTGGTAGTGGGTTTTGTAGTTGTTGTTTTCTGGCTGTTGTTTTTATTGCCGGATGAACCTTTGTTGCTGTTGGGTCTGTATGTATAGTTGGGGATTGTTGCACTCTGACCGTTGTCTTTAATTTCATAAGCAACGCCATTGAGAATGTACCATTCATACTCACAGTCATAGCAGATGTAATGCTCGTCATATTCTTCACCCTCGCGCCATGCATCATCGGTGTTGGATGAACCGCACTTGGGGCAAACGATGCCCTGATTTGGGTCAACATATTCAAGTGCCTGATTGCTTCCGGTGGGCTCGGTTGTAGTGGTTTTGCCTTCATCGGATGAACCGATCTGACAGCCTGTGAGAGCAAGGCTCAACACAAAAACCAATGCACACAGAAGTGCAGTTATTCTTTTGGCAGTAATGCCTGTATTATTCATAAACATTTACCATCCTTTACTCAAGATTAAATACGGGATGATTATACCACAAAGGTTTCTTTTTTTCAATACTTAAAAAGAAATATAACAATTACCATAAAATGCCTTGTAATTGCATTGACATATTAAAAAATGAATTGTATAATTATTGAGGTGCAGTTTGTCCGCAAAAGCTCGCAGGACTCTGCCAAAGAAAAATATTTTTGAGGTAACTTTATGGAGTTTGATATTTCAACCATATTATCCCGTTTCCCTTTTGAGGGAGAGCTTAAAGATGTTCAGGCTATCAACGAAGGTCTTATCAACACCACCCTCGTTGCTGACTTCGGAAAAAACAAATATGTTGTTCAGAAAATCAACACTAATGTGTTCAAAAACCCCGATAACCTTATGGATAACATCATTTCGGTTACGGAATATCTGAAAAAAGCTCTTGAAGCAGAAGGCAAAAATGCTGACAGACAGACATTGAGATTTTTGAAAACAACTGACGGAAAGCCGTTTTATATTGATGAAAACGGTGGTTGCTGGAGAAGCTATGTTTATCTTGACAACAGCTACACCATTTCTTCCGGCTGCTCACTTGATGAAATTTATGAAGCTGCAAGAGCTTTCGGCAATTTTCAGTATCTTCTTGGTGATTTCCCGGGAAATGAGCTTTTTGAAACAATCCCCGCTTTTCACCATACTCCCTCTCGCTACAACAATCTTCTTAAAGCTATTGAAGAAAACAAGGCGGGCAGAGTTGACGAGGTTAAAGAAGAAATTCAATTTTTTGTTGACCGTAAGGATAACACCTGCGTTGTGACTGATTTGCTTGAAAAGGGTGAAATTCCCGTTAGAGTTACACATAACGACACAAAAATCAACAACGTTCTTTTTGACGGTGACAGCAAAAAGGCAATATGCGTTATTGACCTTGACACAATTATGCCCGGCTCATCGCTTTATGACTTCGGTGACGGTATCAGAACAAGTGCCACCTTCGGTTCAGAAGACGACGAAAGCAGCATCGGTCTTAACGTTGAAGCTTTTGAAGCTTATGTTAAAGGCTTCCTTGACGGAACATGCGGCAAGCTCCTTCCGAAAGAAATCGAGCTTCTCCCCTTCTCCGTGATTCTTCTCACTCAGGAGGTTGCTATGCGCTTCCTCACTGACTACCTTAACGGTGACGTTTACTTCAAAACAAGCTATGATAAGCACAATCTTGTGAGAACAAGAGCACAGATTAAGCTTATTAAGGATGTTGAAGCAAAAATGCCCCAGCTTGTTGAAATAACAAAGGCTGCCGGCAGGAGGTCATAAGTTGAAAATCCGAAAAGGTTCGGTTATTGCCATTTCTGTGGCTTGTGCGGTGATAATCGCTTTTGCAGTAGGTATCCCTGCTGTTAACAAACTGCACAGCAACAAGCTGATTGAGCAATACACCGGGAACAATCTTGAATTATACGCCCCTCTCAACATCATATCCGACTGCGTCGAAATTGACGGCAATGCACACACCCTTGCAGGCATCAAAGAAGCCGCGCGCCTTGGCGCCGACACTGTTACGGTTGACTTGTGTTTCAAGGCAGACGGCACACCGGTTGTTACGGATGATTACTCCGACATCAACGAAAGCACTCTGAACGCCCAAGAGATTTTTGAGCTGATGCGCTCTGAAAGCTACTCCAAGCTCAACATCAACTTCCGTTTGAGGCAGTTGAGCTCCCTTAATGAATTTAACCGCCTTGTGAGTGAATATGATGTTGCCAAGCGTGTTACGATTTCGGGCATCGAC
>JAZRME010000229.1:0-7916 GCA_045647325.1 Acutalibacteraceae bacterium
GGTTGATCTGTGTTATATTATAGACACAGAAAGGAACAGGTGATACCAATGAAAAGGTAAAAACCAAAGGCTCCGAACTTAAAACAAAAGATTGTTACACTTGAAACCCACAGTTGTTTAACCGTTGCTCAAAGCGAGAGCAGAGAGAAAGAGTTTAAGTAAAGTCAAAGATTTTAAGTTAAAAAGTGAGCCGAAAGCCTTTAATAATTATGAATAGACTTCAGATGAAAATAGCAAATTTTTAAGCTGTAAAAAACATCTGAAATCAAAAAAGTTCAGAGTTATTAAAGACACCCCCTTCGAATTAAAGAAAGAGAGGTACACAAAATGATGTTAGATAATAAGAGCGAACAGAAATGACCCTTGACTGTGTTACGATGTGTGAAGAAACATCTCAGTCAAGGGTCATTTCATTTTTATCTGCATTTTGTGACACCAATAATTCAGCCTCCCTTTGATAAAGGGAGGCTTGTTGTTTAATAACCGTATTTTTCTTTGTATTCTTCTCTTGAGTTTCTTGTAAGAAGTTTTTCACCGTCAAAGATGAGAATGCAGTAAGCGTGACCTGCTTTTTTGCCCTGCTCAAACCATTCGGCATAAGCACGCTGCATACTTGTGTTACGAGGAAGCTCAGAAACAGGCTTACCTTTATTCTGAACACCGAAAATTCTCCAGGCGTCACCGAAATCATAAGTTCTTGTAATATCAAGGGGTTCATAGTCAAGCAAGAAATCGCTTACATTTGAATTTTCGGGAAGAAGGTTGAGGTTATCGGGGTAAAGAAGCCATGAGTTGCAGCAAACAACCATAGGCATATCTTTGAAGTATTTCTCTTTAAAGAAAGCATAAGCTTTTTTGTAAGAATCGAGTCTTACGTCATAAGTGAGCGGTCCGAGGTGTGAAGGAATGTGCATACCGAGAACAAACTCACTGTCAAGAAGCTTGATGCCGTGCTCGTAATAGCTCTCTTCGCCAAAATCGCTCAGGTCATACTGGAATCTGCCGATACCAAAACGCTCAAGCTTGAAGAAGCTGTGGAACCAACCTTCAACAAAAGTACCGTATACATCATAATTTTCTTTGCATTCAAGCATTTTAACCTTGAGGTCAACAATAGAGTTCCAATAAATATCTTCGCTGATACCTTCTTTTTTATACTCGGCAAGCAAGGGCTTTGTGCAATTAAGAAGAAGAACAAGGTTAACTGTGTATCGATTTTCATCAATCAACTCTGCAAGAGCCTTAACCTTATCCTCAAACTCACCGAAATTCTTTTTCTTGAGCCAATATGCTCTGTACATTGACTCATAAATCCTGTTTGCTTTTTCGTCAGCAAGAATTTTCTCCTCAACTCTGATAATTGCCTCTTTAGCGTCGGCAGGAAATTCAAGCTTATCCATAACCTTTAGTGTATGTTTATAATTTTTCATTGATTTCACCTCTGAAACTTAATGAGCACATTATACAACAAATTGGACATAATTTCAACATTTACTTTAATTGACAATATATTTATTATAATGGTATACTGAAATAGCTAATATTTCGCCGAAAGGGTGACTGAAATGAAAGAAAAAATGTACATTTTAACATACGAGCACGGCGGATATGTGCTTTGGGGCGAATGGCTCAAACCAAGACTCAGAAACATTGATGAATGGCTTCAGAAATATCCTAAATTCCGTGTAGGCCTCGACTATGAATCTTTCACTTTTGATGAATTTTCAAAATATGATCCTGAAGTGGTAAAAATCATCGGAGATCTGCTCAAGAAATATCCCGATCGGGTAGGTCTCGGGGCAACAACTTACGGTCAGCCCCTTGCGTTGACAATTTCGGAAGAATCAAACGCAAGACAGCTGAGCTACGCTGTTAAAACAAATCTTGAATACTACGGTGTAACACCGTCAGTTTATGCCATTTCAGAGTTTGCGCTTCACAACCAGACTCCCCAGCTTATTTCACTTTGCGGTTACAAGGCTGCCCTTCTTCGCTCTCACGTTATGGGCTACGGCTATCCCCGTACCTTTGACTCAGCCTGGGGCCGTTGGATCGGCAAAGACAAGACCGAAATCCCTGCTGTGCCTACTTATGATGAACAAGGCAGAGGTTTTAACTGCACAACACTTGATAACTGGATTATCTCCCGTTGGTCAGAAGACGATCCGGGATATGACCTTGAAGATTTTGAAGAAAAATTTAAAAAATACTCGCCCTTACTCGCTTCAAGATATGACGATGTTTGTCAGCCTATCGAGAGGTTGACCGAATATATCGAAACAAAAGAAAATTATGAATATGTTTTGCTTGAAGATATTCCCTCTCTTTACGGTGAAGCGAAAGATGAGTTAAAAACCACCGACAATGACTTTCACGTTCAGATGCCCTGGGGCTATTGCGGCAACGAGATTTTTAACGGCTGCCGACAGGGTGAAGTCAATGCCGTTCAGGCAGAAAAAATCAATGCGATTTCTGTTTTACTGGGCGGTGAAAATCTTGAAAAAGAAAACAAGGAAGCGTGGAAATATATCCTCGCCGCTGAGCATCACGATGTCACAATCTGCGGTCTTCTTGACCTTTCAAGAAGATTTATTCCCACTTCATTAAACGCTTCGGCAAATGTTAAAGAAAAATCTCTTAACTATCTAGCTTCTCTCTTTGCCCACCGGAGCTGTGACTCTCTCGTTGTTGTTAACGCTCACTCTTTCCCTGTTAAAGAATGGATTGAATTAAAAGTAAACAAACCTCTCTGCGCCTTTGACGACGACAAAGCCGTTAAATGTGAATTGGTTGAAAAAGACGGTCTTACACTCCGTGTTCTGGCAACTATTCCACCATTAAGCGTTAAGAGCTATGAGTTAAAAGAGCTTACACCCGAAAGCCGTGACAAGTTTGAATGGGATGAAGCCACAGGTATTCTTACCACACCTTATTATGAAATAAAGCTCAACAAAAAAGGAATTGTTTATATCAACGGTTCAGACGGCAGGATTGTTGACAACGATGAAGGCTCACTCCTTCGCGCCTGGATTGAAGAAAAAGAATGCCTGTCAGACGGTGAATGGGAAGTTACTCTTAACCCTCACAGCGCAGTTGCAGTTCAGAGCGGTAAAATCGGCACGGTTTTATACACATTCACAATGATTTTTAACGCTGAAAACGAAAGAATTGACTGCAAAACTGTTTTTGAAATGCACGGTGAACATATCGGCAGAACAGACATCACCCAAGGCAAACCTGCACCATTGACAGTTAACGGACATCATCACGAAGACAAGCTTTGCTTTGTGATGAACGTCTGCCTTGATAACAGCCGTAAGCTCATAAGAGACCTGCCTTATTCAATTTCAGAATGGGACAGCCAATTAAGAAAAACAGAAGAATATTGGTACCCTGATGACAAAATTATCCTTGATAAGGTTGTTTCAAAAGAAGAGGCTTTCAGCAACTATACATATATGCAGGGCATTTATTGGGTAGCCCTGCGTGACGACAAAAACGGAATTTCTGTTTTTAACCGTGGTTGTATGGGTAGCGCAATCAAAGGCAACGAGGTTGCGATTCCTCTTGTTTATTCTAATGATTATCTTTGCGGAACAAGAATTCTTGAAGGCACATTTGATGATGAATTTTCTGTTGTTCCTTTTGATTCATCTGTTTCAGACGCAGATCTTCATCGCAAAGCCGTTTCATATAACTATCCGCCTGTTTATACTTCTGCTCCGAAAGGTGACGGTAAGCTGAACGGATTTTCCGTTGCTGATTTTTCTGCAGAAGGCGGAGAAGTTATTCTTACAACAATTTATCCTGAAGACAATGCAATTTTTGCCCGATTCTGTAACTTCTCTGACGAGAGCTCAACTGTTGTTTTCAACCCCAATGTCGGCACCCTTACTTATGAAACCGATTTGTTGGGCAACAACATCGCCTCTGTTGACAACAACAAGCTTTCTTTCCGTCCCTGGGAAGTTAAAACAATCAAAACAGAGCTTTAAGGGGTGATTTTATGCTGAAAGTTATTTCTTTTTTATTAGCAATTATTCAGTTTGTTTTAATGCCATGCAGTTCGCTTTTCGGGAGGCATCAGATTTTGATTGATAAAACCAAAACTTATCAGACCTTTGAAGAATTCGGAACAAGCTCCTGCTGGTGGGCTCAGACCATAGATGATGACGCTATGGCAAGGCAGATAGCCAAAGAGCTTTACAGCAAAGAGGAAGGTCTCGGGCTTAAAATTTTCAGATATAATATCGGCGGCGGTGAAGCGGACAACCCCGATTGCCGAATCTGGGACACAGCCCGCAGAACCGAAAGCTTTTATGTTTTTGATGAAGAAAAAGGTGAATATGTCTATGATTTCACCCGTGACGCAAATGCCCGCAGAGTAATGGATTACGCTGTTGAATACGGCGCTGAAAAAATCATTCTTTTTTGTAACAGCCCACATTTTTCAATGACAAAAAGCGGTCACGCTTCGGGAGGCCTTGAAGAATATTCTTCAAATCTGCCGAAAGAAAATTATCAGGCTTTTATTGATTATGTTCTCACAATTGCCGACTGGTTTGTGGCTCAGGGATATCCGATTTATGCCATATCCCCCATCAATGAGCCTCAGTGGTCATGGGGCAGCCCTGATTGGGTCGGTCAGGAGGGTTGTCACTATACCGATGAAGAAGCTATTGAATTGCTCGAAATGTTTGCTGTTGAAATGAAAAAGCGCAATTCTCCATACAAACTCAACGGGCCTGAAAGTGGTCAGATGTCATGGGGTTATTTCGGACTTGTGGAAAAGTTTTTTGCAAGTGAAATTCTTAATGAATATTGCGACGCTTTCAGCGGTCATTCTTATTGGATGGATAACTCCACTCAGGAAAAACATCAGATCGGTGACGAGCTTAAAGAGAAATATCCCGGCAAAAAATACGAGATGAGCGAGTGGTGTGAGTTGCCTCTCACAATTGACAGCTCAACCATTGACAGCGGAATTTATATGGCAAAGGTTATTATAGATGACCTTAATCACATGAACGCAGTTTCATGGCAAAGCTGGACAGCCGTTAACGGTGACGGACTTATGGACAGAAACGCTGACGGAGAACTGATAAAATACAACCGCTACTATGCATTCAAACACTTCACTTCATTTATTGAACCGGTAATGACAAGAGTCAGAATTTTTGATAACTTTGAAGAAGAATCTACTCTTAAAACAACAGCATTTATAAATGATGAAACAGCTGTTGTGGTTATTGTAAACCCCGAAGAGAAAGAAGAAGAGCTTAAAATCTGCGGACTTCTCGGTGACACTGAGATTTATCTCACTGACGAAACTCATAATTGCGAAAAAATTTATGACGGAAAATTTGATAAAAAAATTACCGTTCCGTCAAAAAGCATTATGACAATTAAAGTTGAAATGTAAAGGAGAATTGTCATGTTTAAAAAAGTTATTTCTTTGCTGATGGTAGTTGCGACTCTGCTTTCGTGCTCGATTTTTGCAAACGCTGAAGCTGATAAAAGCGAAGCTGTAACAGGCTTCACTGACGAAGATTTTCTCGTCACCAAAGGTCAGAAAATTGTTAATCAGAACGGCGAAGAGGTTCAGCTCAAGGGTGTCAACCTCGGCGCATGGATGATCTGGGAAGGATGGCTTTGCCCCTATGAAGATGACCTTGATCATTTCACCGTTCTCGAAGTGCTTGAAGAACGATTCGGCAGAGAAGGCGCCTATGAGCTTTTTAACACTTATATGGATAACTGGATTACAGAATACGACCTTGATGAAATCAAAAAAATGGGCTTCAACTGTGTTCGTGTTCCCTTCTGGTTCCGTAATTTTTATTATGATGATAACGGCACTAAAATTCTTGACGATGAAGGAAACTGGGATTTTTCCCGTCTTGAGTGGGTTGTCAGCGAATGCGCAGAGCGTGAGCTTTATGTTGTGCTTGATATGCATGGCGCTGTCGGTTATCAGAGCGCTGCCCCTCACAGCGGCAAAGGTAATTCCTGCGGACTTTATGAAGACACAGAACAGGGCGAAAGATACAGAGAGCTGACTGACGAACTGTGGGCAGAGATCGCTACACGCTTCAGAGATGAACCTGCTGTTGCAATGTATGACCTTCTTAACGAGCCTATGTGTGACGTTGATTGCGGTGAAATTCAGCGCAGAATCAACAATGAGTTTATCTACACCCGACTTTATGACACCGTAAGAAATGTTGACGATAAGCACATTATCACAATGGAATGTATCTGGACAGCGATCGCTATGCCTAACAAGATTTTTAAAGGTTGGGACAATGTAGTTTATCAGGTTCATTTTTATTACAACTCAAACTTCATTTTTAATCTTTTTGCTTTCTTTACAAAAGTAATTTTCTGTAATGTACCGATGATGATGGGTGAATTTTTCCCCCACGGTGACACAACATGGAAAAACTGTTTCAAAACTATGGACAACCTTAATTACAGCTGGTTTTTGTGGACTTATAAAGCTACAGGCCACGGAATGTGGAGCTCAGACTGGTGCTTAAGAGGAAGCAAAGACGGTTTTGAAAGAGTAAATGTTTATCACGACTCTTATGAAGAAATTGCCCGTAAATGGGGCGAATGTATCCGCACCGAAAACGGTTTTCAGGATAGCGGACATTATGACAGAAATGTTAAAGACTTTATAAACACCTGAATATAAAATAAGCGGAGTGAATAATCACTCCGCTTTCGTTTTATACCAATTCAATTGTGTAGTTATAATCTGTGTACCAGATACCGGCTGAATAACTTCTTGTGCGAAGCACAACCTCTTCATCATACACTTCAAAGCTTATGCCTGTGCCGTTAGCTATTCTTCCCCTTGCGTTGAGATACATATAGCTGGGGAGATTTACGCTGTGGAAAGAGCCGTCAGACTCAAAGGTAACATAGTTATAAACATCTTCCTGACTGTCATTTACAGAGCCGTTGTGAAGATGACCTGAAATCAGGAACACATTTTTGTATTTTTTAAGAACTGCTTCTATCTGAGCTGACTCGTCACCAAAGCCACCGTCATCAGGTTCGGGGTCATCGTTGCCCCATGTTTCGGGAAGTCCGTGGCTTTCATTGATAGGCCAATGGCTGATAACAAAAATCGGAAGTCCGTCTTCAGCTGCAGCTTCCATCTCTTTATCGAGCCACTCAATCTGAGCCTGACTGATGGTTGCGTAAGTGTGATCACCCTCGCTGCCCATAACAATAAATGTGTAGCCGTTTATCTTTGTAGAATAATAAACATTGTCAATCTCTCTGTCGGCAATAGCTTTATTACCCTCAATAAAAAATTCTTTTGAAACATCGCAACCGGCATCGGTCCATGTGTCGTGGTTACCGAGAGCAAGAATAATGTTTTCAGCAGGAGTATAATCATCAAAAGCATCAATGAGTAATTCCCATTCTTCTTTTTCACCGTGGTCGGTAAGGTCGCCCGAGCAAACGAGAAGATCTATTTCTTCATCCGCATTTTCCATATCATAAAGACCGAAAGACAGCATAAATGAACGAAGAGAAGTTCCGTCCATATGAATATCCGAAATAACAGAACAGTTAAGTTTACAATCATCATCTAAAGGTTTGAAATCGGCGCTGAAATTACCGAATATCAACGAAGTAAAAACATTAAGTACAGACATCAGTACCGAAACAAAAGTTTTAATAAATCCAATCATATAAAATCTCCTTTTTCTTTTTTAATTATACTAACAGATTTATCTGAATTTTGCAAACTTTTTCCGATTTTTTTATAGTTTAATATTGTTTATTATGTTTCAATATGATAAACTGATAAAAAACACAGCAAAGGTGGTTTACCATGATACATAACAACAAATATTTTATTGACTTTATGGAAAGATATGATTTCCCTGCTGAAGCAA
>JAZRME010000230.1:0-8316 GCA_045647325.1 Acutalibacteraceae bacterium
TCTTATGGGCGGAACAAAATCAAGGCTTGCAGTTGCAAATCATCCTCCGACGGTTGTTATGATGTGCGGCTTGCAGGGTTCAGGTAAAACAACCCACACCGCTAAGATTGCATTAAGCCTTAAAAATCAGGGCCATCGTCCTTTGCTTGTAGCTTGTGACATTTACCGTCCTGCGGCTATCAAACAGCTTCAGGTTGTCGGTGAGCAGGCAGGTGTTCCTGTTTTTGAAATGGGTCAGATCAACCCTGTTGAGATTGCCAATGCTGCGATTAAACTCGCAAAAGACCAGGGTTATGACTATGTCTTCCTTGATACAGCAGGTCGTCTTCATATTGACGAAGTTCTTATGGAAGAGCTTAAAAACATCAAATCAAGCGTTCATCCTCACGAAATTCTTTTTGTTGTTGACGCTATGACCGGTCAGGGTGCAGTTAATGTAGCCAAAACCTTTGATGATGCTCTCGGAATTGACGGCGTTGTGCTTACAAAGCTCGACGGTGATACCCGAGGCGGTGCGGCTCTTTCAATCCGTTCCGTTACAGGCAAACCTATCAAGTTTATCGGTATCGGTGAAAAGCTCGGGGATCTTGATATTTTCCACCCTGACAGAATGGCATCAAGAATTCTCGGCATGGGTGATGTGCTTTCTCTTATCGAAAAAGCGCAGATGAACCTTGATGAGAAAAAAGCTCTTGAGCTTGAACAAAAGCTTAAACAAAACAAGTTTGACCTTAACGACCTTATGGATCAGCTTGACCAGATAAGACGAATGGGCTCTGTTAAGGATATGCTTGCGATGATTCCCGGTGTGGGCAAACAGCTTAAAGATGTCGAGATTGACGAAAGACAGTTTGATAAAACAAAAGCTATTATTCAGTCAATGACAGCTCAGGAAAGAGAAAAGCCCGAAATCATCAACCCCTCCCGTAAGCGCAGAATTGCTGACGGTTGCGGTCAGGATGTTGAGGCTGTCAACAAGCTTCTTGCTCAACACAAGCAGATGCAAAAAATGTTTAAACAAATGAACGCCTCCGGCAAAAAGCGCCGCAGAAGAGGTAAGTTCGATATGAGCCAATTAAAAGGCTTTAACATCTAATTCAACACTTTTGAGTGATGGATATAATTAAATTTTTATAAATTTTGGAGGAAACAAAAATGGCAGTAAAAATCAGATTGCGTCGTATGGGCGCTAAAAAGGCACCTTTCTATCGTGTAGTAGTTGCGGATTCAAGATATCCCCGTGACGGCAGATTCATCGAAGAAATCGGCACTTATGACCCCATGAAGAGCGAAAACAACATCAACATCAACGCTGAAGCAGCTCAGAAATGGCTTTCAAACGGCGCTCAGCCCACAGATACAGTTAAAGATCTCTTCAAAAAGAGCGGTATCGTTAAATAATCTGACTGAGGTATAGTGATGAAAGATTTATTGCTTCAAATCGCTTGCGGCCTTGTAAGCAATCCTGACGCAGTAAGTGTAGATGTTGACGAACCCGACGAAGAGGGTACAGTTGTTTATCATCTTCACGTTGCTCAGGAAGATATGGGAAGAGTTATCGGCAAGCAGGGCAGAATTGCAAAAGCAATCAGAATTGTTATGCGTTCAGCCGCCAGCAGAAACGATACAAAAATTTCTGTTGAAATTGAGTAAGATGATGAGGGAGCTTTGTGCTCCCTTGTTTTTTTAGGGTGATAATATGATTAAGGAATATCTTGATGTCGGTCAGATTGTGGGCACCCACGGCGTAAGGGGCGAAATGAGAGTTAATCCCCGTTGTGACGGACCCGAATTTATCAAGCAGTTCAAAACTTTGTATTTTGATAAAAAAGGTGAAAAATCGGCTAAAGTTGTTTCAAGCCGTGTTCACGGAAACCTTGCCCTTATAAAGATTGAGGGCGTTGACACTGTTGAGGGCGCAACTGCGCTGCGTAACCGTGTGCTTTATATGAAACGCAGTGATGCTAAAATTGCTGAAGGTTCATATTTTATTGCAGAGCTTGTTGATTGCAGGGTTGTTGACGCTGATGATGAAAATAAAATTTACGGTGTTCTCAGTGATGTAAGTCAGACGGGCGCCAACGATGTCTGGCATATTAAAAATGATGAAGGTAAGGAATATCTTCTGCCTGCCATTCCGCCTGTTGTGATTGATGTGGATGTAGTGACGGGTGTAATAAAAATCAGACCGTTGAAAGGAATTTTTGACGATGAGGATTGATATACTTACTCTTTTTCCTGAGATGTGTGAGTCTGTTTTAAGCGAAAGTATTATCGGCAGGGCAAGAGAAAAAGGTCTGGTTGAAATCAATTGCACTGACATCCGTGATTTTACAACCGATAAACATAACCGTGTTGACGATGCTCCTTATGGCGGTGGAATGGGTATGGTTATGCAGACCCAACCGATTTATGACTGTTATCAGAATCTTTGTCAGACTCTGGGCAAAAAGCCGAGGCTGATTTATATGTCCCCTCAGGGTCAGGTGCTCACACAGTCAAAAGTCAAAGAACTTGCAAAAGAAGAAAACATTGCTATTCTCTGTGGTCACTATGAGGGCGTTGACGAAAGAGTTATTGAAGAAATTGTTGATGAAGAGATTTCTATAGGCGATTATGTGCTCACAGGCGGTGAGTTACCTGCGCTTATTCTTGCTGACAGCGTTTCAAGAATGCTTCCCGGTGTTCTTGCTAATGAAGAAGCTTTTAGTGAAGAAAGTCATTTTTCATCGCTTCTTGAATATCCTCAATACACAAGACCGCCTGAATGGAAGGGCAAAAAAGTGCCTGATGTGTTACTTTCGGGCCATCACGGAAATATTGAAAAATGGCGTCGTCAACAATCGTTAAAACGCACATACGAGAGACGGCTCGATATGCTTGATAATGCCAATCTTGATAAAAATGACAAAAAGTTTATTGAATCTTTAAAAAGTGATTCCAAAAAATAGTCAATATGCAAAAAATACGCTGAAATGTGTTGTGATTTTGCACAAATCAAAGGATTGAAAAAATGTTACATTTGGATTCACCGCTGAATTATTTAAAACTGTTAACCTTTGCATTGACGAGAACAAGTTTTGTGTTATAATATGTATTAAGGATTTAAGTTGAAACTTATATTTGATTGGAGATAAAATTATGTTTGTTAAAGATGTAGTGATTCAGAATCAGGTTGGCCTTCACGCTCGTCCTGCAACTTTTTTTATTCAGAAAGCTAATGAGTTCAAATCATCAATCTGGGTTGAGAAAGAAGAAAGAAGAGTTAACGCAAAAAGCCTTTTAGGCGTTCTTTCACTCGGCATTATGGGCGGCACACAGATCCGCATTATTGCCGGTGGGGCTGAGGAAGAGCAGGCAGTTGAAGAGCTTGTTAAACTTGTAAGCTCAGGTTTTGCTGAATAATTAAATCTTTACGGCACAGGTTCTCCTGTGCCGAATTTTTTTAGGAGGTGATTGTTGTGACGTTGCAGGAATTGAGAAAAAAATCAATGGCTTTGCCTAAAACTCCCGGTGTTTATCTTATGAAAAACAATAAAAACGAAATAATATATGTCGGGAAGGCAAAGGCGCTTAAAAACCGTGTAAGTTCGTATTTCGGCTCACAAAACAATCACTCTCTTAAAGTGCGCAAAATGGTTGAAAATGTGCACGATTTTGACTATATTCTCACTGACAGTGAGTTTGAGGCGCTTGTGCTTGAGTGCAGCCTTATCAAGCAACATTCACCAAAATATAACATTCTTCTTAAAGATGACAAAGGCTACAGCTATATCAAAGTCACAAAAGGCGATTGGCCTAAAATTTCAGCTGTTTTACAAAAAGATGACGATGACGCTAAATATATCGGCCCCTACACAGGCTCTTTCAGCGTTAAAAGCTCTGTTGATGAAGCGCTGAAGATTTTTATGCTGCCCCGTTGTAATAAATCGTTCCCTAAAGAGATCGGCAAAAGCCGACCGTGTCTTAATTATTTTATCAAACAATGTATGGCGCCGTGTAATGATAAAGTGACTAAAGAGGAATATAACCAGGCTGTGAATGAGGCTCTTCGCTTTTTGCAGGGTGACAGCGCTGATGTAGTGGCTGATCTTAAAAACAAGATGAATGAAGCCGCTGAAAACCTCGATTTTGAACTTGCTGCCAGACTTCGTGATAAAATCCGTTCTATTGAAAAAACATCAGAGAAGCAAAAGGTTGTCAGCGAAGATAACCGTCCGCGAGATGTTTTTGCGATTTCACAGACAAATGAAAAATCATGCCTTTGTATTTTAAGGTTTGACTCAGGAAGACTGAGAGAGAGCAAATATTTTATTCTTCCTTTTTTTGAGTCATTACCTGCTGCCCGTCGTGAAATGATAACACAGTTTTATTCATCAGGGGCTAAGGTGCCGTCACAGATTTTGCTTGACGGAGATATAGAAGACAAAGAGCTTATCGAACAGTGGCTTACAACCGTTTCAGGCAAAAAGGCTGAGCTCTTTATTCCGCAAAAAGGAAAGTCAGCTCAGACTGTTCAGATGTGTAAAAACAACGCCGCCGAAAAACTTGCTCAGTCAATGGGCAGGTCGGGAGGCGTTACGGCTGCCCTTGATGAAATGTCAAAATTGCTCGGGCTTGACAGACCCCCGGAATTTATTGAGTCTTATGATATTTCTCACACGGCAGGCAGTGATAATGTGGCAGGTATGGTTGTTTTCAAAAACGGCCTGCCTTATAAAAAATCTTACCGACGGTTCAGTATAAAAGGTTTTTCCGGTCAGGATGACTATGGCTCAATGGCTGAGGTTATTTCAAGGCGGCTTAATGAGTATCAGCTCAATGAAGCTTCGGGTGAAGGCTTCGGGAGATTGCCTGATCTGATTCTGCTTGACGGCGGCAAAGGTCAGGTTAATGCGGTTAAACCGATTATAGAAGCTTTTGGTTATGATATTCCCGTTTTTGGTATGGTCAAAGATTCAGCTCACCGAACAAGAGCCATAGCCACTGACGGTGGTGAAATTGCAATAAACTCAAAGCGTCAGGCGTTTACGCTTATATCTAATATTCAGGAAGAGGTTCATCGCTTTTCGGTAGCTTACCATCGGGCGAAACATAAAAAATCTTCTCTTGGTTCAAGTCTCACCGAGATTGAAGGCGTGGGTGAAAAGAAGGCGAAAGCCCTGATTAAAACCTTTAAAACCGTTACAGCGGTTAAAAATGCAAGTGTTGATGAGCTTTGTGAGGCTGAGGGCATCAACAAGGTGATCGCTCAGAAGATTTATGACCATTTTCATAAAAACTTGACAACTGAGCGATAAAATGTAATAATACTATGGATAATAGATTGTTTCGGAGGCAACGATGAGAGTAATTACAGGAACAGCCCGTGGCAGAAATCTTTTAACCTTACCCGGTGAAGATGTACGCCCCACAACTGACAGAGTCAAAGAGGCTATGTTCAGCATAATTCAGTTTGAAGTTGAGGGTAGTCAGGTGCTTGACCTTTTTGCAGGTTCGGGCCAACTCGGAATTGAGGCTCTCAGCCGAGGCGCTGCTTATGCTACATTTGTTGACAGTTCAAATGAATCTGTTGATTGCGTTAAATCAAACCTTCAGAAAACAAATCTCAAAACAAACTCCTGCGTTGTAAAAACAGATGCTTTTTCATTTCTTAAAACATCAACCGGCAGTTTTGATATTGCGTTTATTGACCCTCCTTATTCAAAGGGTCTCGTTCAGATGGCGCTGCCTCTTGTTGCGTTGAGGATGAATGACAACGGCGTTATTATCTGTGAGCATCCTTACGGTGAAGAAATGCCTGAGAGCGCAGGTGACTTCAGCTTGTACCGTGAATATAAATACGGTAAGGTTGCTTTGTCTGTCTATCGTAAAACTGAGGGTGACGAAGAATGAAAATTGCAATTTGTCCCGGTAGCTTTGACCCTATAACCAACGGCCATCTCGCTGTAATCAGAAGAGCTGCCAAACTTTTTGATAAAGTTATTGTTACGGTTATGGTTAATTTTCGTAAACCGGTCGGTCTTTTTACAGCCCCTGAAAGAGTTGAACTTATCAATCGTTGTATAAAAGATCTTCCGAATGTTGAGGTTGAATATTACAGTGGTCTGCTCGCTGATTATGCCCGTCAAAAAGATGCTGTTGCCATTGTTAAAGGGTTAAGAGCTGTGTCTGACTTTGAAGATGAGTTTCAGCAGGCTCTGACAAACAAACAGTTAAACCCCGATGTTGAAACTGTTTTTATAACGGCAGACGCTGAGCATATGTATCTTTCCTCAAGCGTAGTTAAACAAATTTGCGAATTTAGTGCGGATATTGATATGTCAAAATTTGTTCCCGCTGAAATCGCTGATGATATCATCAGAAGAATTAAAGGAGAAGAAAAAATATGAACGTTCAGGGTAAACTTGATTTAATTGAAGAGGTTCTCGATAACGGCACAAATATTCCGTTTTCTTCAAAAATCGCAGTTGATGTTGATGCAATCCGTACTTATGTAGGTGACATTCGTCTTGAGCTCCCCGTTGAAATCGAAAAAGCTCAGGATATCGTTGAACACTATAACAGCATCATCAAAAAAGCTTCAACAGAGGCTTCAGTTGCCACATCAACAGCTCAGAAACAGGCTGATGAAATTGTAGGCGCAGCCAAAGAACACGCCAAAGGTGTGCTTGATAACGCTGAAGCAAACGCTTCATCAAAAATTGCCGCAGCAACAGAGCAGGCTCGCAGAATGGTTGAGTCAAGTGAGGTTGCAAGAATGGCTCAGGAGTATTCTGACAAAGTGCGTTCACAGGCTACAGAAGAAGCAGCTGAGATTATCAGAAACGCAAAAGAACAGGCAAGTGCAATTGTTCAGGACGCAACAAATAAAGCCGAAGCTGTCAGAAAGAGCGCTGAAGAATGGAGCCAGACTATCCGTTACGCAACCAACGCTTATGTAAACAAAACTATGCAGAACACCGACGATGTTTTGTCTGCTAATATCGCAGAAATCCGTAAGGCGAGACAGAGCCTTCAGGCAAGTATTGATAAAAAATAAAATCTGCACTTCCGGAAGCTACGGTTAATCCGTAGCTTCTTTTTTATATGTAACATTCTGTCGGGTATGAGAAACTTTGCACCCGGTTATCGTCAAAGCGGTAGTGGCGCCCATCGGGCGTCCGTCAAATTAAAGCTATTAAATCGGACTGCCAATGGCAGCCCCTACGGGCTTTATGCAACAAGCCTCACCTTGTCAGGGGAGGTGGCATTTTCGAAAGAAAATGACGGAGGGGTAGTCAGAATCAGAAGAATCTCCCTATTAACATAAAACGGAGACAGCTTTGTTTTTGTGTTTAAAATGTGATATAATGAAACGGATAAAGTAAATTCGGATAACAGCATAACTAAAAGGAGATATTTTGAAATGAAAACATTTTTGTTTCAGGGGGATTCAATAACAGATGCCAACAGAGTTGACGATAATCAGGATAATTTTGGCTTAGGATGCGGATATGCATTCCTGCTTGCTGCTGAGATTGAAAGACATTGTAAGGGCGAAATTAAATTTGTCAACCGTGGAGACAGCGGTGACAGAATTACCGATGTTTACGCAAGAATAAAGGAAGATATAATAAATCTGAAGCCCGATTATATGTCGCTTCTCATAGGTGTCAACGATGTTTCTCACGAGCTGACAATGGGCTGCGGAGTAGGCCCCCTAAAATTCAAAAAGATTTATAAAATGCTTGTTGAAGAAATCATGGAAAGTCTGCCGCAGATTAAAATAATTATTTTAGAGCCGTTTGTTTTAAAAGGCTCTGCTACAGAAAAATTATGGGACGGATTCGATACCGAAGTGAGAAAGCTTGCAAAAGTAGCCGAAGAAATAGCCGAAGAGTATAATTTAAGCTTTGTTCCTCTTCAGGAAGAGTTTGACAAGGCTTCATCTGACGGTGACACAAGATATTGGAGCGTTGACGGCATCCATCCCACCTCTGCAGGTCATCAGCTTATTAAAGAAGAATTGCAGGAGGTTGTTGCGAACCTTATTTAAAATATCAGCAGTTTCATTCTTCGACAAAAAATTAACAAAAACTATTGATTATCATTTTTTAAAAGTGTATAATTATCGGTGATAATAAATGCTCGTGTAATCGGGCGTTAAAACATAGGAGGTAATACTATGAACTACAATATGCAGCTCACCCCCGATGAAGTTGAAATTCTCAACGGCTCCAAGGGTGAAGCAATGGCAAAGGTTATGAAAACCCTTGTTATGTATGGTGATGCTTTCGGTGCAACCAAAATGGTTCCCGTAACAAGCAAAATGGG